>NZ_CP009571.1:3710000-3857500 GCF_000764535.1 Sphingomonas taxi
GAGCCCTACACCAACAAGCCGGGCAGCTGGTACACCAACGATCCGGCCTATCATGCGCTGTGGTTCGCGCGCATCCGCGACCTCGTCGACAGCTACCAGCCCGACCTGCTCTATTCCGACGGCGGCCTGCCGTTCGGCGCCACCGGCCGGTCGCTGGTCGCGCATCTCTACAACAGCAGCATCGCCCGCCACGGCAAGCTCGACGCGGTCTACACCTGCAAGGATCAGGGCTCGGGCGATTTCTACAAGGGCGCCTGCGTCCAGGACGTCGAGCGCGGCGTGCTCGCCGGCATCAACCCGCTGGCCTGGCAGACCGACACGTCGAACGGCGACTGGTTCGACAATGTCGACGACAAGTTCAAGACGCCGCCGCAGGTGATCGCGATGCTCGCCGACATCGTCAGCAAGAACGGCAACATGCTGCTCAACGTCGCGCTGCATGCCGACGGCAGCCTGCCGCCGCAGTCGGAGACGCTGCTCGCCGAACTCGCCGCATGGATGGCGGTCAATGCCGAGGCGATCCACGGCACCCGGCCGTGGACGATCTACGGCGAGGGGCCGACCGAGGCGGTGGCGGGCAGCTTCAAGGAAGATGGCAGCTACGTCGCACAGGACATCCGTTTCACCACCAAACGCGGCCGGCTGTATGCGATCACGCTCGGCGAGCCCGCCGGCGCGACCGCGATCAAGGCGCTGGCGCAGGGCAATCCGCACGATCCGCGCCGGATCCGGCGGGTGCGCCTGCTCGGCCACGGCGGCGCGATCCGCTTCGAACAGACCGGCCAGGCGCTGGTGATCGAACGACCGGACCGGCTGCCGACCCGCCACGCCAGCGTGTTCGAGATCAGCTTCGCCTGAGCGGCGATCCTAAAGACAATCGAAAGTACAATCATGATCCCGATCAAATCCTTCGCGCTCGCGGCGGGTGCGCTCCTGCTGGCGGCGGCGCCGGCCCCCGCGGTCCACGCGCAGGATTCCGCAATGCGCGCCGACTGGCCCGGCAAGGGCGATCTGTTCGTCGGCACCTGCTACCAGCCGGTCGACCGGTCGCCGGCGCAGATCGCGCAGGACATTGCGGTGATGAAGGGCGCGGGCTTCACGATGGTCCGCATGGGCGACCTGTCGTGGGATTCGTTCGAGCCGGAGGAGGGGCGCTACACCTTCGCCTGGTTCGACAGCGTCATGGACCAGATGCACCGCGCCGGCATCCGGGTGGTGCTCGACATCCCCGGCCTGCCGGCGCCCGGCTGGCTGCACAAGACATATCCCGGCGTCGACCTGATCAACCAGGACGGCGCGCGGCTGCATGCCGCCAGCCGCTATTGGGACGACATCAGCGATCCCGACTACCGCCGGCACGTCCATGCGCTCGCCGAGCAGATGCTCAAGCGCTACGCGCACCACCCCGCGGTGATCGCGATCGGCTATGACAATGAGGTCGGCAGCTCGCCGATGTCCTATTCGGACGGAGTCCGGCAGCGGTTCGTCGGCTGGCTCAAGCAAAAATATGGCACGATCGAGGCGCTCAACACCGCCTGGGCGACGCAGCGCTGGTCGCGGCGCATCGCCGATTGGGACGGCGTCGACATTCCTTATGGCAACGGGCCGGGGCCGAACGAGCGCAATCTCGACCTCCATCGTTTCTGGTCCGACCAGACGATCGCCGCGCTCGACGATCTCGACGGCGTCCGCCGGCAATATGCCCCGCACCTGCCGACCGCATCGAACCTGTGGCCGGAGGCGGGCAACAAGGGATTCGACTATCTGCGGTCGTGGAACCGCTATGCGACCTATGGCGCGCTCGGCTTCTATCCGGGCGATGCGCTCGGCGCCGCGTTCCAGGTGATGATGATGAAGGCGGGACACCGGACGCCGGTGTGGTTCAACGAATTCACCGCCGGCGGCGGCGGCGATTACGGCATGCCGGACCGGTCGCGGATGTGGGCCTATTTCGGCCTGCTCAATTATGCGCAGACCTTCCTCGCCTGGACGTTCAACTCGCATCTCGGCGGCGAGGAGCAATCGTTGTTCGGGCTGCTCGATCATGACGACCGGCCGTCGTGGAAGGTCGCCGAATTCGCGCGGATCGCCAAGGAGTTCGGCAGGATGAAGACGCTCGGCTTCCCGCGCGACGTACAGCCGCAGGTGGCGATCGCTTATTCGTTCGATACCAACTGGCTGGTCAGCCCGCCGCCCGGCCCCAATACGATCAAGCAATATTTCGCCGGCAGCTACGTCGATCAGGCCAAGGCGGCGTTCCAGCCTTTGTTCGAGGACAATGTCGATACCGCGGTGATCGACATCGCGCACGACCCGATCGACGCCTACAAACTCGTCGTGCTGCCGAGCGCCTATATCATGGATGCGCCGACCGCCGCGGCGGTGCGGCGCTATGTTGCGGGCGGCGGCACCGTGGTGATGACCGGCTATTCCGCCAAGGCGGACGAGACCGGCAAATGGTTCGCGACGCCGCTGCCCGGGCGACTTACCGATGTGTTCGGGCTGCGCACCAACGCCTTCTACCGCGCCGCCACGCCGCTCAAGGTGACGCTGAACGGCGCGACGGCGACCGCGACGGACGGCTATTACGAGATCCTCGAACCCTCGACCGCCAGGCCGCTCGCGATGTTCGACGGGCTCGCGCAGCCGACGCCGGCGATCACCGTCAACCGCTTCGGCAAGGGGCGCGCCATCTATCTGGCGACCGCGCCGCAGGCGGCGCTGCTCGGCCCGCTGCTCCTCTCGCTCTATGCCGGGACCGGCATCGTGCCGGGGCCGAAGACGCCCGCCGGGGTCGTCGCGCGAACGGTCGAGGGGCGGACGATGTACGTCAACACGACCACGGCGCCGGTCGCGGTGCCGCTCGCCAAACCGGGTCGCGACATGATCGGCGGCCGCGCGGTGGCGGGAACGCTGACGCTGCCGGCCTATGAGGTGGCGCTGGTCGAGTGAGCCGCGGCCGGTGCGGCGGCGGCGCTACAGGCGGATGCCGCGCCGCGTCATCTCGGCCACCGCGATCGCGCCGAGCGGCGTGTCGGCCGAGGCGTTGAAGATATCGGCGAGGTCGAGCAGATCCTCGTCGCCGAGCTGGAGGATCGAGGTTTCGATGTCGGCGAGACGCTGCACCGCCAGCTCGCCGCGATCGGCAAGCCGCTTCATCCGTGTTCTTAGCATGACGGGGTCCTAGCAAAGATGGCGGGGCAATGGCAGCAGAGACTTGCCGCGGTCAATCGAGCCGGCGTTGCGCCTCGAACAAGCGTTCCAGCATCGTCTGGACCATCTCGTACCCCAGTTTCGACAGCGCCAGCAGGCCGTCGCGTCGCTCGATCAGCCCGGCTTGGGCGAGCGCGATCACCCAGCGTTCGGTCGTCGCGGGCGGCCCGCCGAGTTCGGCTTCCGACGGATAATGCGCCGCTTCCTCGGCGACGAACAGCGCGAGCAGGATATTGGTCGGCAACGGCGCGTTGAAGCCTTGCGGCAGCGCCTCTGCCACCACCTGCGCCGCGGCGAGCATCCGCTCGGCGAGCTTGGTCGTGGTCGTCGTGCTCACGATCCGCACCGAACCATCCGACGGTGTCAAGGTGCGCGGCATGACCTTCTCCCCCCAAGGTCATCTGTTTAACTTCCATTGATATGGAAAATCAACAAGCTACGGTAAGATCAATGCGGCGGCCCGGCCTGCATCCGCACCTCGATGTCGCTGAGCACGTCGACCGGCAGCGGATGGCTGAACTCCACGCCGACCTCATGCTCGCGGTTCCATGCGATCCAGCCTTCCAGCTTGGTCAGCTGCGGCATGTCGATCGTCACATAGGTGCCGACCGTGACGCGATGCGCCAGCATGATCCGGCATCCCAGATGGGTGATGTCGCTGATCGAACATGCCTCCGCATCGAACTTCATCGACGAGATCGTCGCCGGCCAGACGACGGCGAGACGCTCCGCCTGGCGCTCTTCTTGCGCGAGCCAGGACGGATAGGGGGTGGGATCTACGGAAGCCATGGCTCCTGCTACGGAAAATAGGTTAATATCCCGTCTTGCCGGCGGCTGGACGGGCGCGCTGACACGATGGCAACAGCCAGTGGCACACGGGCAATGGCCGCGCCGGTATCGGCGTCGCACCCGCCGCTCTAGGGCCGGAGCCGACGGGCTGGATTGCGGGGGCACGCATGACCTATTTCATCGTCGCGGCGGCGGCCACGGTCGCTGCCGTCGCGACCTATGGCTATGGCCGGCATCGCCAGCGGCGTGCGCTGCGCAGCGATGCCCGCCGTCGCCTGTCGCGGACGATGGCCGGTGCCCGCGCCGGTGCCGGACGGTCGCGGGACTGACTTTTCGCCGTATCCGACCGCGCTGAACCCTGGATAAACACTTGGTTCAGCATCATTCCATAGCAGTGGGCGCAGTACCATGGGTTTTTGAGGAGCGTATCATGCCTGCTCTACGCTGCCGCATCGGCCTGCATAAATGGACGATCAAGCCGGCGACCCACCGGCCGGGAACGACGGTCCACCGCTGTTCGCATTGCGGCCTCGTCCGCCTCCGCCACGCCCGGCCCAGCTAGGCCGGATCGACAGTCCCGATCCCAGCGGCCCCGTCCGTCACCCCGGGCTTGACCCGGGGTCCCGCTTTTCCCGATCGACACGGTGAAGAATGTGGCGAGACCCCGGATCAAGTCCGGGGTGACGGCGGGGGCTATCGCATTTGGCTGAGGCGATGAGGTTCGATCGGTGTCCTCATAGAATTCGTCACCCCGGACTCGTTCCGGGGTCCGCCCGGCCGCAAGAGAATGGTGGCGACTCAAGCCTTTCTCCTCGCCGCGGAGTGGACCCCGGAACAAGTCCGGGGTGACGGGGCGGGTTTTGAAGACGGCAGGCTCACCCCAGATCCTCATATGCGATAGCCCTCGTGGTGACGGCGACGGGGTAACGCGGTTGCGGCAGCGAAAGATGACGAGCGGTCCCGCCCTCCTTACGGCACCGCCACCGTCGCGATCGCCTCGCCCGCGTCGCGCAGCCGCAGGGAGAGGCTGGCGGGCTTCTGCCCGGCGACCGACGGTGCGACCTCGACCGCATTGCCGGTGAAGCCGTCGGGAATCGCCTGCGCCGCATCGACGCGCGCGTCGGTGGCGATCGCCTGCGCCAGGAACAGCCGGTCGCCGGTCACCGTGCAGCGGCCCGCCGCCGTACAGGCGATCGACCGCAGCTCGGGCAGGCGGACGACGCTGCCGAGCGGAACCCAGCGCGTCGCCACGCCATCCTGCACGATGCGGAGGCGCAGCGCGCCGTGTACCAACGGGCCGAGTGCCTCGGCAGGCACGATCGTGCCGATGCCGGTCGTCGCATCCTGCAGGTCATAGCCCTTGCCGGCGGTCAGCCGGCTCGTCGTCTGGCCATCGGCGGTGGCGATCTCGACCACCTCCTTGCCGGTGAGCGGCGTCGCGGGATCGAGGCGGAAGGCGAAGGTGAGCCGCGCGTCCTGCGCGAACACGCCGTCGGGCTGCACTGTCATCGGCAGCACACCCGCGTGCGGCACCGGCTGCGCGCTGCGCTGGAGCACCAGCGGCGTGCGCCGTGCGGCGCCGACGGTCACCGCGATCGTCTTGTGGCGGTTGCCGGCGAAGGTAACGTCGGCGACGATCCGGCTGCCGGCGGCGAGCGCGCGCAACGCCGCGGGATCGGCGGCGGCGAGCGTCAGCTGATCCGCCCGGTCCGACCGGGTCAGCGCCCCCGGCGTCAGCGTGACGCCGCCTAGCCTGACCTCGCGCACCTGATCCAGCCGCGATCCGGTCAGCATCGCCGCATCGTCGCCGGCCGCGATCGTCAGCGCGTCGAGCCGGCCGATCTCCTGCAGGGCGGGCAAGGTGATCGTCGCCGGCGCCGCGCCGGCCGCACCGGTCACGGTCAGCGTCACCGGGCCGGGCGTCGCCTTGTCGAGCGGCACGTCGACGACGATCCTGCGCTGGCCGTCCTGCTTCCAGTCCAGCGTCTCGCTGGCGCCGTCGCCGCGGCGCATCTCGACCCTGGCGACGCAGCCAGCGCCTTCGCCGGCGAGCGCGAGCGTGTTGGTGCGGCCGACCACCAACGTCGTGTTGGCGGGTGCCGCCCACAGGTTCGCCTGCGGCCGCGACAGCGTGAAGCGCGGCCCGTCGAAGGCGGTGAACCCCCAATTGCCGTGCAGCTGCGCGCCGACCGGCCCGGCGAAGCCGGCGTCGGGCAGCCCCTTGTCGAGCACGTATCCGCCGCGGCGGGCGTCGGCATGCGCGGGCAGGTCGACCGACGCGCCGCCGGCGCCGGCGATGCGGACCATGACGTCGCGGGCATAGCGCGTCGCATAGACGAGCGGCGCGCCCTCGACCGGCAGCACCGCGCCGCTCGCCGCACACAGCAGGCCGGCGCCCTCGCCACGGCGCAGCGGCGGCGGCTTGGCGGCCTCGATCGCGGGCAGGCCGACGACCATCACCGATGCCGGCTTGGCGAAGGACAGCGGCGTGTTGAGCAGCAGGGTGATCCGGCTGTCGCCCATCCGCGCCAGCGCCGGCACGAACTGGAGCTGCGTCGACTGGAAGGCGCCGAACAGCCGGAAGATGTCGCGCACCACGCCGATATACGAACTGTAGAAGCCATAGCCCGCCTGCGGCGTCGCGCTGAGCTGGAAGGCGAGGTCGGTCGGCGCGCCGGTCAGCGTGTCGGCGAGCGCCGAGCTGTGCGTGTCGGCGAACAGCAAGGTCTCGCGATCGCCGGTCAGGCAGGCGGCCTGCAGTTCGGCGGGCTGTTGCAGGCACTCCGCCTTCAGCTTGATCGACAGGCTGCGGGTGAGCACCTGCGAGGTCGCGCCGACGCTCGCCGGATCCTCGCGCTCGGCCTGGAGCAATACGTCGAGGAAGGTGTCGAGCCGCGCGCGGTCGAGCGTCGCCTGGTTGAGGTCCTGCACCGCGCGCACGAAGGCGCCGGGCTGTTTGCGCACCGCGCTGGCCACCGCATCGGCGCTGCCGCCCTTTTCGGGCAGGATGAACAGCGCGAGCTGCTGCGCGCCCTTGGGCACGATCAGCGACAGGTCGCCGCCTTTGCCCTTGCCGCCCAGCGTATCGTGGAACCAGTCGCGCGGCGGCCGCTCCACCGCGCCGCGCAGGAACACCGCGACCAGCCGGAAGCGCTCGCTGCCGGCGGGCGGCAGGTCGAGCTTGATCGACACCCGGTCGCCCTCGGCGAGATTGGGCACCCAGGCGAGCGGCAAGGTCGCGCCATCATGGGTAACCGCGACGTCGAGCCGCGGCCCGACCAGATCGAATTGCGAAGGCGCCGCCTCGACCCGCCACGCGGCGGCGGCGAGCAGGGCGAAGACGCTGAGATGGCGGAACACACGCGGCATGAGGCAGGCAGCAATCCCGGTTCAACGACGCCGCGCTTCTGCCCCGCGCTTGTGTTCAGATTGAGGCTGGCGGGGTGGAAAAGCCGCCCCCGTCACCTCAAAACGCCGGCAGCACCGCGCCCTTGTAGTGGCTGTCGATGAACGCCTTGGTCTGCGGGCTGCGCAGCGCGGCGATCAGCTTGACGACGCGCGGGTCGTTCTGTTCGCCGGCACGGCCGACGACGAAATTGACGTAGGGCGATTTGGCGTCCTCGATCACCAGCGCGTCGCGGGTCGGGTTGAGCTTGGCGTCGAGCGCGTAATTGGTGTTGATCATCGCCAGATCGACCTCGCCGAGCACGCGCGGCAGCGTCGCCGCCTCCAGCTCCTTGAACTGCAGACGTTTGGGATTGGCGGCGATGTCGCGCAGCGTCGACAGCGCGTTGGTCGGCGCCTTCAGCCGGATCAGCCCGGCGCGCTGGAGCAGCAGCAGCGCGCGGCCGCCGTTGCTCGGCTCGTTGGGCAACGCGACCACCGCGCCGTCGGGCAGCTGCGCCAGCGTCTTGTAGCGGCGCGAATAGCCGCCGAGCGGCTCGACGTGGATGCCCGCGAACGGCACCAGATGGGTGCCGCGCGCGGCGTTGAACTGGTCGAGATACGGCTTGGTCTGGAAGTAATTGACGTCGATCTGGCGCTGGTCGACCTGCAGATTGGGCTGCACGTAATCGTTGAACACGCGGATATCGAGCGTCAGCCCCTGTCTGGCGAGCAGCGGCTTCACCTGTTCGAGGATCTCGGCATGCGGCACCGCGGTGGCGGCGACGGTGAGCGTCGCGCCATCGGGCTTGGCGCCGCCCGAACAGGCGGCGAGCAGGCCGAGCGACACGACGGCGGGCAGGGCAGCGAGCAGGGTACGACGGTTCATCGGCAGGACCTTCATCGGCGGGTGACGCGGCGGGCGAGACGATCGCCGCCATATTGGATAGACTGGACGAGCGCGACGAGCAGCACGACGGTGACGACCATCACGTCGGTCTGGAAACGCTGGTAGCCGAAGCGGATGGCGAGATCGCCGAGCCCGCCCGCGCCGACCACGCCGGCCATTGCGGTGAACGAGACGAGCGCGACCGCGGTCACCGTCGCGCCGGCGATCAGCCCGGGCAGGGCCTCGGGGATCAGCGCGCCGGTGACGATCTGCCGCGTCGTCGCGCCCATCGCCTGCGTCGCCTCGATCGTGGTGCGGTCGACCTCGCGCAGCGCGCTTTCGACCAGCCGCGCATAGAAAGGCGCCGCGCCGACGACGAGCGGCGGGATCGCGCCGGCGACGCCGAGCGAGGTGCCGACCAGCGCCATCGTCAGCGGGATCATCACGATCAGCAGGATGATGAACGGCACCGAGCGCAGCACGTTGACGAGGCCGCCGAGCATTGCATTGCCGAACCGGTTGGCGAGCAGCCCGCGTTCGCCGGTGAGATAGAGCAGCACGCCGAGCGGCAGCCCGAACAGGATCGACAGCAGCAGCGATCCCGACAGCATCGCCAGCGTATCGACGCAGGCGCGGCCGATCTCGGGCCAGTCGATATTGGCGAACAGGCCGGTCATGCCGCCACCGCCGAAAGCATGCGCTGCGTCGCCGGGTGGCGCGCCGCGGCGAAGACGGCGTCGACCGCGCCGGTTTCGACGATCCGCCCCGCCTCGATCACCGCGACGCGGTCGCAGATGCTGCGCACCACCGCCATTTCGTGCGTGATCAGCACGATGGTGAGGCCGAGTTCGCGATTGAGGTCGCGCAGCAGCGCGAGCACGTCGCGCGTCGTCTCGGGATCGAGCGCGCTGGTCGCCTCGTCGCACAGGAGCACGGCGGGGTCGGTCGCCAGCGCGCGGGCGATGCCGACGCGCTGGCGCTGGCCGCCCGAGAGCTGCGCGGGATAGCGGTTCGCGAACGCGGCGAGGCCGACGCGGTCGAGCAGGGCGGCGACCTTCGCCTCGCGGTCGCGCCGCGGCGCGCCGGCGAGTTCGAGCGGAAAGCCGACGTTGCCCGCCACCGTACGCGACGACAGTAGGCCGAAATTCTGGAAGATCATGCCCGTGCGCTGGCGCAACCGGCGCAGGTCGGCGGCGGGCAGCGTCTCGATCACCTGCCCGTCGATGGCGACATGGCCCGAGGAGGGCCGTTCGAGCCCGTTGAGCAGCCGGATCAGCGTCGACTTGCCCGCGCCCGAACGGCCGATGATCCCGAACACCTCGCCCTTCGCGATCTCGAGCGACACGCCGTCGAGCGCCGGCGCGGCGCCGCCGGGGAATTGCTTTCGGACGTCGGTAAGCTTGATCATGATCGCTGGTTCGCCGCCTTCGCTACGCAAAGGCCGAGCCTGTGCCGGATCGGACGGCGCAATGCCATCGGCAGAAGACTTGGGGCCGCTAAAGGAGGCTTTGCCCGTCGCGGCGGGCGAGGCGGGCCGGTGCGGCCCCACAAGGTCCGCCACCCCGGACGTGTTTGCCACCCTGCGAAACTCCCATCACCAGCAGATCAGCGCAGTGCTCCTGCGAAAGCAGGAGCCCAGGGTATCAAGCGCCATAAGGCGTTGCTTTGCTTGGCCCTAGCCTCCTGCTTTCGCAGGAGCACCGTGCCGCTCCTCCGGGCGATGCCGGCTTCCGCAGAGGTTTGGAACGGGTCCGAAGTGACGGGGGTGAAGTTTGAGCGCGAGCGCCGGCCCTATCCGATCGCCCCGGTCACCATTGGCGGCGCAGCGCGCGGATCGCGTCGATGCTGTCGCGGCGGGCGCGGGCGGGATCGGGCGTCGCTGCCGGCGGGGACGCCGCCGTCGCGGCGGCGCCGGGGCGCGGCGCGGGCGGCTCGGCAGCGGCGATGCGTGGCGGCGCGACCGCCGCGGGCGGCGGCGGCTCGGCCGCCGGCGCCGGTGCCACGCTGTCGCGCACGGTTGCCGCCAGCGCCTCGGCGAGCAATGGCGTGCTCGGCGTCGTGCCCGGCGGGGAGGTCGGCAGCTCCGGCGACGGAACCGCCGCGAACGCCCGGCGACGGCGGCGGATCGGACGGAACTGGGACTGGGCCGCGGCGGTCGTCGCGGTGACGGTCGCCGACGCGGCCGGCGCCGGCGCGCCGGGCACCTCGATTACCCGGTGCGGCGGCGTCGCGGGCGTAATCGTCACCGATCGGCCGACGAACAGCCCGACCCCGGCGACCAGCGCGATGCCGAGCGACGCGGCGACCGTCGCCGAGGCGCGCCGCGACGTCTTGACCCGGTGCAGCGTCGGTACCGCGCCGGCCGGCTCCTCGGGCGGCGGCGGCGGCGCGGCGGCCGGCGCGTCGGGCAGGCCGAGGATCGAGGCGAGATTGGCGTCGAGCCGTTTGTCGTTGAAGCCGGGCGGGGACATCAGCCGTTCCGGACCATGGAATCGTCGTCGGACGTCGCGTCGTCCTCGGTCAGCATCAGTTCGGGCAGCAAGGTGGTGTGCAGCATCCAGCGCTCGCCGCCCTCGATGCCGATCGCGGTGAGCTGGTTGGTGCGATAGGCGCCGGTATCGATGCCGATCCGGTTGTTGCGCACCACCGGGCGATGTTCGGAAATGGTGTGGCCGTGGACGACGATCATGCCGTGCGACGCCTCGGATTCGAGGAAATCGTCGGTGATCCACAGCAGGTCCTCGGCACGCTGCCGGCGCAGCGCGACGCCGGGGCGGATGCCGGCATGGACGAACAGATAGTCGCCGTGGCGATGATAGAGGGGCAGGCGCGCCAGCCACTGGATCGCCTCCTCGCCGACGATCGCGGCGGCGTGGCGCAGCTTGTCCATCGTCGCCGGCCCGTCCAGCAGCGCCTCGTCGACGCCCCAGCTCAGCAACGTCTCGCGGCCGCCGAACTTCAGCCACTGGCGATAGGCGTAGAGGCTGCCGCGCAGCGCATCGACCATCATCTCCTCGTGATTGCCCTTCAGCACCATGAAGCGGTCGGTCGAGGCGGTGAGGTTCATGCAGCCCTTCACCATCTTGGCGGAATCGGGGCCGCGATCGACGATGTCGCCGAGCAGGATCAGCCGCGTCGGCGCCGCCAGCCGGCTCGCCTGGTCGCGCTCGATGATGTTCATCAGCCGCCGGAACAGGTCGTAGCGGCCGTGCACGTCGCCGATCGCATAGACCCGCGTCACCGCATCGCCCAGCTCGGCATCGTTCAGCTCAGCGGGCATTGCGCTTCTGGAGGCCGAGCGACAGCGACAGCCCGGCCGAGGCCGCGGCGGCGCCGCGCGACAGGCCGGCGGTGGCGAAGCCGGTGAGCCGCAGCGGGGTGCCGCCGAGCCGGGTCGAGGCGCCGGCGAACAATTCGTGCGCATCCGCGACCAGCCGCGTCGCCGCGCGCGAATAATGGTAGGAGGCGAGCAGGAAGCTGTCGGTGCCGAGCGCATAGGAGGCGCCGGCCGAGGCCGCCGGCCCGTCGCGCAGGTCGTAGCGCGCGGTGTCGCCGAGGAAGCGATAGCTGACCGAGCCGAACGGGGTGACCTTGCCGATCGGATAGGAGACGTCGACGCCGCCGGCATAATCGTTCTTGCCGCTCGACAGGCCGCTGCTGTCCGTCGCGGTGTTGATCTTGGCGCGGCCGGACAGCTGCACCTCCAGCGGCATATTGGCGGAGACGATCGTATAGGCGGCGCCCAGCGTCAGGTCGCCGAAGCCGTCGAAGGTCCGCTTGGTCGCGGCGGTGTCGGTCGCGACCAGGATCGGCGTCGAATCGATGCCGGTGAAGATCGTCGAGCGGCTGCGGATCCGCATCCACGGCAGCGAGGCGGAGAGCGTCCAGTCGCCCATGCGTACCCGCGCGCCGAGCGCCGAACTCCAGATCGTCGTCTTGGACGCGGTGCCGAACTTGCCCTCGGCATAGATCGAGCCGAGCGAGACATCGGCACGCGCGTCCTCGTCGGTCAGCCGCTCCATCGCCTGCGGCACGCTGCTCGCCGAGACCGTCGCGGTGCCGCTCGACGGCGACACCGGACCGCTGATGTCGTAGCGGATCGCCTGCCGCGTGGCGTCGTCGCCGCGCGCGCGCTGATCCTGCGCCGCGGCCGGCACGGCCGTGACGATCGCGACGATGGCAGTGCCGATGGTCCCCACCCGGTGCGTCATATCTGTCTCCCTAGCGGAAGACCTACCACGAATCGAAGATGGTTAATCGAGAATTTGGCTTAATCTATCGTGTGATGCGGGCCATCTGCCCCGGGCGCCGGCCGGCTGGCGATCCACGCCGCGCAGGCGAGCAGCACCGCGGCGACCGCTATCGCGGGCAGCGCGCCGGGGCGGACGAGCGCATAGAAGGAGACGAAGCCGATCGTGATCCCGACGCAGGCGGCGATCTTGGCGTGGCGCGGGATCGCGCGCTGCGTCCGCCACGCGCGCAGCGGCGGGCCGACGCGGGGATGATCGAGCAGCCATTGTTCCAGCCGCACCGACGAGCGCGCGAAACAGGGCAGAGCGAGGATCAGGAAGTCGGTGGTCGGCAGCAACGGCACGAACAGGCCGACGAAGCCGATGCCGACCAGCATCCAGCCGAGCGTCATCCACAAGGCCCGGCTGACCCGGCCGCGCGCGATCGCGCCGGGCGCCAGCGGCGTGCCGTCAGCGGAGGGTATCGTCGGCATAGGCCTGCACCCGGGCAAAGGCGGCCTCGGCGCCGGCGATCACCCGGTCCTCCGCGGCGGCGTCGAGCGCGATGCCGTCGAGCGCGGCGGTGAAGATGCGCCAATAGGCCGCCGGCCCCTCGGGCGCCGGCGCGAGATGGCGCGCACCGAAATCGTCCGACAGGCCGAGCCTGGCGGCATCCTTGCGCAGCAATGTCGCCCCCATCCGCGACCCTTCCGCGACGTAGAGCCAGCCGAGCGCGGTCGGCAGGTCGATCGCCGCGTCGGGCACGAAGGCCGGGGCGGTGTCGGGCTGCGGCACCGCGGCGGCGAGATCGGCGAGGTCCTGCTGCACCAGCGGCAATTGCCGCCGCTCGCCGAGGCCGGGAAACAGCGTCTGCAGATCGGCGTCGGCGTAGAGTGCGTCGATGTCGCGATGGAACAGGAACTGCATGCGGGCGAACCGCACATAGCCGTCGCGCGAGGCGAAGGAGGACGCGCCCGCCACCGTGGTGTCGAGCCGCTCGTGCGTATCGTGGGTCAGCGCCTTCAGCCGCTTCGCCCGGCTCGGCGGCGGCGCCGGCTGGGCGGGGGAGGCGGCGGTGGGGGCGAGCGTCATGGCGAAGTCTCCGGAACGGTAATAGGGGTGGCGTGGCGGACTGGAAGCCGGTCCGTTCGACATGGATGACGTCCCCGAGCGCATTTTGACTACCTTGATGCAGCTATTGCGAAGCATTCTCATCCTATGCCGGGGCGATGAGGATTGCCAGCGAAATACCGCAAGTCGTTGTTCCGCTTGGCTCCTGATGGCTGCGTTAGCGAGAAGTTTGTGATGATTACGCGCAGCCGTTGGTCTCCGACACCGGCAGCTCGATCGTGCAATGCAGGCCATCGGGTCCGAGCGAGAAGTGCGTCTCGGCATCGAGCTGATAGGGCAGCGCGCGCTCGATCAGCTCGCGCCCCTGGCCGGTGCCGCGCGGTGCGTCGCCCTGCGGCATCACCACCTGCGATTCGCGCCACGCGATGCGCAACCGCGGCGACGCCCCGTCGGCGGCGGGGGTCAGCGACCAGCGCACCGTCAGCCGCGCCTGCGGCTGGCCGAGCGCGCCATATTTAAGCGCGTTGGTCGCCAGTTCGTGCAGCGCCATCGCCAGCATCTGCACCGCCGACGAGCGCAGCCGGATACCCGCCGGCCCGTCGAGCACGATCCGCTCCGACACCCCGGCCATCGCCGACATCTCGCTGTGCACGAGCTCGTCGAAACTGACCCGATCGACGTCCTGCAAGCGCGACAGCAGCCCCTGCACGCGGGCGAGCGCCGCGAGCCGATCGACGAAGCGGTCGCGAAAGCCGGCCAGGTCGCTGCTCGACCGCACCGTCCGGTCGGCGATCGAGCGGACCAGGTTGATGAGGTTGCGGGTACGGTGCTGCAATTCGGCGACCAGCACCTCCAGCCGCTCGGAATTGGCGACGACCTCGGTCACGTCGACGCTGATCCCGCCGATCCGTTCGACCGCGCCGCCGTTGCGCAGCGCGAAGACGGTGTCGTGCACCCAGCGCGTCTCGCCGTCCCCCGGGCGGCGGATGCGGAACGTGCTGGTCCGATGCTCCCCCGCGCAGGCGCTGCGGATCGCCGCGACCGCGGGTGCGCGATCCTCGGCGACGACCAACTCCGCCCATTGCGCCACATCCACCGCGTCCGCGTCCAGACCATAGAGGCGCGCGAACGCCGGATTCGCATATTCCAGCCGCAACCCTCCGGCTTCCCGCACCCACAAGGCATTCGACGACGCATCCCCGAACTGGCGAAAGCGCGTCTCGCTCTCCTGCAACGCCCGCTCGATTTCCATCCGCGCGGTCAGGTCGACGGTGACGACCAACAGATGGCCCGGCTGGCCGCGCACGTCCGCCATCGGCGTGACCGTGCTGTTCGCCCAGATCAGCGTGCCGTCGGGCCGGCGGTACCGTTTGTCGAGCACCGCCGGCTGGCGATCGGTCACCGCCTTGGCGAGCGCACGGACCGACGCCGGAAAGTCGTCGGCGAACGTGACGTCGGCGACGGTGCTGCGCAGCAGGACATCCTCGCTGCGCGCGAGGATCCGGCACAGCTCCTGGTTGACGCGCAGGAATCGCCCCTCGGCATCGATGACCGACAGGCCCACCGCGGCATCGGCGAAGATCGCCCCCAGCCGCGCCTCGCGTTCCGCGGCGCGCATCGCATCCTCGCGCCGGGCGGTGATGTCGCGCTGCAGCGACAGCCAGGCGGTGATCTGGCCGGCGTCGTCGCGCACCGGGTCGATCGTCCAGTCGACCAGATAGGCGCTGCCGTCCTTGCGGTAGTTGATGCCCTCGCCGTGGAACCCCTCGCCCGCGGCCAGCGCCGTGCGCATCCGCGCGAGCAGGTCCCGGTCGGTGCCGGGGCCCTGCATCATGCGCGGCGTTGCGCCGACCAGCTCGTCGCGCGTATAGCCGGTCATCGCCTGCATCGCCGGATTGACGTAGCGGATGATCGGGCCGGGCGGGTCGATCGCCGGGCCGGTGATCACGACCGCATGGCGCGCGGCGTCGAGCATCGCCCATTCACCGGGAAGCTCACTGGCGGGAAACGGCAGGTCGTCGATCGTCCGCCTCCCTGTTCCGGCCCCGATCATCGCCTTATCGCCGGGCGACGCCCGAATCCAGATCGTTCGGGGGCGGCGCGGCGGTGCGGTCGACACCGATCCGGCGATGAAAAGGCTTGACGACGCGCCGTCGAAACCGCGTTTATCCGCCACGATGACTCTCAACCTTCTCCTGGTCGAGGACGATGCCGCCTACGCCGAGGCACTGGCCGAGGAACTGCGCGTGATCGGCCACGCCACCGCGATCGCCAGCGACGGCCGGCAGGCGCTGACGGTGATGAACGAGGCGGCGTTCGATGCGGTGATCCTCGACCGGATGATGCCGCGGCTCGACGGCATGTCGGTGCTCCAGACCTTGCGGGCGGGGGGGATGACGTTGCCGGTTATCATGCTGACCGCGCTGTCCGGCTCGCAGGACAAGGTCGAGGGGCTGGAGGCGGGCGCCGACGATTATGTCGTCAAGCCGGTCGCGGCGATGGAATTGCATGCGCGATTGACCGCGATCCTGCGCGGGCGTGGCTGGACGATGTCGAGCGCCGACACGTTGCAGGCCGGCGATATCGTCGTCAGCCCGACCAGCTTCCGCGCCTGGCGGGGCGGCAGGCCGATCGACCTCGCCAAGCTGGAACTCAAGCTGCTCGTCGAACTGGTCCGCAACGCCGATGCGGTGCTGACCCGGGCGATGCTGATCGAGCGGGTGTGGGGCTATGACTTCATCCCCGACACCAATATCGTCGACGTCCACATCCGCCGGCTGCGCCGCAAGCTGACCGAGGGCGGCGGCGACGATCCGATCCAGACGCTGCGCGGCATCGGCTATATGATGCGCGGATGAAGCCCAGCCTGCGTGCGCTGACCATCGGCTTCCTGGCGGCGTTCCTCGTCGCGACGGCGGGCACCGGACTGGCGACCTATCGCCTGACCTTGGGGACGATCGACCGGTTGGTCGACCGGCGGATCGAGAACGTCAGCGCTCTGGTCGCCGCCGACGGCCGCCGCGCCACCGCACCGCGGCTGCTGGCGCGGATCGCCGCCCTCGCCCGGCGGCGCGACACCGGCGACATCGGTTTCCAACTCACCGACGCCGCCGGCCGGCGGCTCGGTGGCAACGTCACGCTGACGCGGCGGTTCGCGCCGGGCTATGCCGACGTGCGGCGGCGCGACCGTATCCAGGGGCTATCGGCGGGGCGGGCGTTCACCCGGCCGGTCGGCGACGGGCTGACGCTGACCACGATCGCCGAGACCGAGCCGTTCGACGGCTATCGCGGCGCGCGGCGGTACATCTACCTGCTCGGTTATGCGCTGATCGTGGTCATCGTGCTCGGCGGGCTCGTCGCGTTCGGACGGACGATCGCGCGGCGCTTTGCGGAGACGCGGCGGACGGTGGAGGCGATCATCGCCGGCGACATGCAGCAGCGCATCGCGGTGACCGGATCCGCCGACGAGTTCGACCGCCAAGCGCATGCCTTCAACCGCATGCTCGACCGGATCGCCGAGTTGATGGAGGGGCTGCGCAACGTCTCCAACGACGTCGCGCACGATCTGCGCACGCCGCTCGCGCGGTTGCGCAGCCGGCTGGCGACGACCGCGGCGCGGGCGGACGGCCGGACGCGCGACGAGGTCGAACAGGCGATCGGCGAATGCGATGCGATCCTCGGGATGGTCGGGGCGATGCTGCGGATCGCCGAAATCGAGAGCGGGCGGCGCACGGCGGGCTTCACCCGCGTCGATCTGGCCGCATTGGTCGCGGAAATCGGCGAGGCGATGGCACCGGTCGTGGAGGACGGTGGCCGTGATCTGGTGGTCGAGGCGGGTGGGCCGGTGCCGATCACCGGAGACCCGCGGCTGATCGAACAAGCGCTGCTCAACGGTGTCGAGAATGCGCTGCGGCATACGCCGGCGGGAACGCGGATCACGCTCGGTACGGCGGTTTCGGGGGACTGTGCCACGGTCACGATCGGCGATGATGGGCCGGGCATAGCGGCCGACCAGCGTGCGCTGGCGTTGCGCCGCTTCGGGCGGCTGGAGGCGAGCCGCAATCGGCCCGGCCATGGTCTGGGATTGCCGCTGATCGCCGCGATCATGCGGCTGCACGGCGGCGACCTGCTGCTGGAGGATGGCGAGCCCGGGCTGGTGCTCGGGCTCGCCTTTCCCTTGGGATCAGCCGATCAGAACTTGACCGACGCTTCGAGGCCGTAGGTGCGCGGCGCGTTGAAATTGCCGTAATCGCCCAACACGCCGTTGATGTTGCCCGTCGTTGCTCCCGGCGTCGTCGGCGCGGCGGGGAGGCTGTTGGACGGGTCGCGACGGAAGATGTACTGCTTGTCGAACAGGTTCCGCACCCAGGCCGAGATCGTCAGTTGGTTGGTGCCGAGGTTGATGTTCGACAAGGCGACGCGGCTGTTGACGATGAACGAGGCATCGTTGTGGGTCGCGAACTGGTCGAACGCCTGCGTCGACTGTGCGTAGTTGCCGTCGATGTGTAACTTCAGGTCCAGATCGTTGAGCGGGATCGTGTAATCGATCGCGCCATTCGCGGCGTTGCGCGGCGTGAAGACGATGTAGAAGTTCTGATAGACGTTGGTCGACGTGATCAACACCGGCGGAATCTTGGTATAGGTATAGGCATAGCCGGCGGTAAGCGTGAGGTGATCAACCGGCTGTACGGTCAGGTCAGCCTCGATGCCGCGAATCTTGGTGATGCCGGGGGCGTTGATCGTCACGAGATTGTTGAAATTGCCCGTCGCGGTCGGCTGGATCGAGCTGATGTCGACTTGGCTGTTCTTCCGATCCATGATGTAGCCGGCGAGGTTGAGCCGCGCACGGTGTTCCCAAAAGTCGGACTTCATGCCGATTTCGTAGGACTTCACGTCCTCAGGGTTGAACGGCAGATAATTCGCCGTGCGCGAGCTGGCACCGCCGGCGCGATAGCCGGTGGCGTATTTGGCGTAGAGATGGACGCTGTCGCTCGCGTCGAAGGCCAAGGTCGCCATCGGGTTGAACCGCTTCCAGGTCCGGTCGAGCGGCTGATAGCCATTCCGCGTCGCCGCCGCAGTGTTGGTGTCGTAATTGATGTTGCGCGAGAAGTGCAGGACGCCCTGCTTCTCGTCGCGCGTGTAGCGCCCGCCGACGGTCAGGTGCACCGCGTCGGTCGCGTTCCACGTCACCTGGCCATAGCCGGCATAGCTCTTCGACCAGACTTCCGAGGCGCGATCGATCGAGCGGCAACCGGGCTGCGAGCCCGCCGGTGACGTCGTACCACCGACCGGCAGGCCGTTGACGACGGTGAAGCCGGTGGTGATCGTGGCGCAGGGATCGACGATACTGATCGTGCCGGTCGCCGCATTGTAGAAGTTCGAATTGGGCGTCGCGGCGTCGTCGCTGACGTGCTCGTTGAAATAATAGAGGCCGGCGACATAGTCGAGCTGCCCGACGGTGCCGACCGCCTGGAATTCCTGGCTGAACTGGTTCTGATGCAGGTCGGCAAGCGAATAGCGGCTGAACAAGGTGCCGTTCTGCAATTGGCCGTTAATGACGACGTTGCTGGAATTGAGTACCGGTACGCGGTGCGCGCCGCCACTATTGTCCCATTGCGTCGAATCGACGCCGCGCCACGCGGTGATCGAGCGCAGCTCTATCTCGGGGGCGACGTTCCAGCGGATGTTCGAGGTGAAACCGTGCGTCTTGTCGATGCTCGGCTGCTGCGGCACGCCGATATCGGCGACCTTCTGACGGCTGGTGCCGTTGATGACGGTGCCGGGAATCAGCGACTTCACCGTGCCGGTCAGTGAGGTGTAGTTCGTGCCGGGAAGCTTGCAGTTCGGCTGCGATGCTTGCGTGCCGGCGACGCAGCCGTTGGGATTGTAGTTCAGCAACTGGCTGTAGAATGGGCTGTTGGCATCATAGCCGTTGTCGTAGCTGAAGTCGGCGGTCATGCCGTCGACGGGCTTGATCCGCGCAGTCGCCTTGAAGCCGCGTCGGTCGAAATAGTTGAAGCCGGTTTGGCCGGCGAGCGGGTTCTTAGTCGTCGGCCCCTGATATTGGACGACGCCGTCGAGCTTCAGGCTGACGCCGTAGGTCTCGGGCAGGTCGAGACGCAACGCGCCGTTATAGCCGCCGTAATTGGCGATGCCAGCCGTGGCGCTGCCGTCGAACTTGCCGCTCGGCCCCTTGGTGACGAGGCTGAGCGCGCCGCCCTCAGTGTTGCGGCCGAACAACGTCCCCTGCGGGCCCTTGAGCACTTCGATCCGCTCGATGTCGAACAAGGCGGCGTTGAGGCCGTGCTGGCGGCCAAGGTAGACGCCGTCGACATAGATGCCGACACCCTGTTCGCGTGCGGGCTGGTTGGCGTCGAGCGGCACGATGCCGCGGATACCGATCGTCAGCGCGCTCTGGCGCGCTTCGAAGGTGGCGACGCGCAGCGACGGCACGGCGCCGTCGGCGAGGTCGTAGAGGCTCTGGACGTGACGATCGACCAGCGAAGTCGCGGTCAGCACGTTCATCGAGATCGGCGTCTTCTGCAGGTTCGTCTCGCGCTTCGTCGCGGTCACGACGATGTCCTGCAACTGGCTGCCGCCGGTCTCGGGATCGGGATCGGCGACGACCGCCGGTGCAGCCGCAGTGTCGGCCTGGGCCTGTGCGAAGGCCGGGGCGGCACCGGCCAGCGCCAGCAGCGCCGCGCCAGCCAGCAGATACGCGCGGGCATGAGAAGAACCGGACAAAGAACGTCCCCCTGAAAGTGATTATGTGATGAGCCGCGCCACTAGCGGCGACGGAAGTATTCTCCGTGACTGTTCGGTGACGCCGATCGATGCGGCGATGTCATCCTGAGTTCATCTTTATGGCGGCGGCGACGTGCAAGGAGGCGTCGCTGCGTTCGCTACGCCACGACCCGCCGCCAGGAGCGGATGAAAGCGGCAAATATATGCGAATGCTATGCGATTGCCCGAAAGCGATCTCGCTTTGCTACGCGCGGCCTGCCTAATCGCACTGCCTGGGACGCGCCCCGCCGTCGATCATGACGGCCCGGCCGCGACCAAAAGGGTAACGTGATGATCGTCTATCGTTTATGGGGCGCCGCACTGCTGTGCGGCCTGCCGGCTTCCGCCCTCGCCCAACCCGCCGCGAGCGAGACCGCACCGCCGCCGGCGGTCACCGTCTCGGGCTCGGTCGGGCTGGTGTCCGACTATCGATTCCGCGGCGTGTCGCAGTCCGACAAGGACATGGCGGTGCAGGGCGGGCTGACCGTCGCGCATGAGAGCGGGCTGTATGTCGGCACCTGGGCGTCGAACCTTGCCGGGTGGGGTACGTTCGGCGGCGCCAATATGGAGCTGGACCTGATCGGCGGCTACAGGCGCGCGCTCGCGCCCAATGCGACGCTCGACGTCGGGCTGACCTGGTACATGTACCCCGGCGGCGCCGACAAGACCGACTTCGCCGAACCCTATGCGAAGCTGACCGGCACCGCCGGCCCGGCGACGCTCACCGCCAGCGTCGCTTACGCGCCCAAGCAGCAGGCGCTGGGCCGCTGGTATCGCACCGGCGCCGAGGCGGCGGCGGGCGTCTATACCGACCGCGGCGACAAGAAGGACAATCTCTACCTCGCCGGCGACGGCGCGCTGCCGATCGCCGGCACGCCGCTGACCGCGCGCGCGCATGTCGGCCATAGCTGGGGCAATGACGGGCTAGGGCCGAACGCGACGAGCGTGACGCCGACCGGCGACTATTGGGACTGGTCGCTCGGCGCCGACGCGCATTGGCGCAGCCTGACGCTCGGCCTGAGCTACGTCGACACCGACATCGGCCGCCGCGACGCCGCCTATCTTCAGCCGAGCTTCAGCCGCGGCCAGGACGGCCGCGGCAGCATCGCCGACGGCGCGGTCGTCGTCGGCCTCACCGCCGCCTTCTGAGGACACCGCCATGCACGATTTGCTGTGGATCGCGATCCTGATCGGGCTGGTGGCGGCGACGCTCGCCTACGCCCGGCTCTGCGACAACGCCTGACCGGAGACGCATGCCATGACGCTCGACCTGTGGCTGGCGGCGCTGACCGCGCTTGGCCTGCTCCTCTATCTCGTGGCGGTGCTGATCCGTCCCGAACGCTTCTAGAAAGGAGCGCATTCCCATGACCTTGCAGGGATGGATCCTGATCCTCGGCTTCGTCGGCATCCTGCTGGCGCTGACCAAGCCCGTCGGTATGTGGCTGTTCGCGCTGTACGAGGGGCGGCGCACGCCGCTCCACGCGCTGCTCGGCCCGGTCGAGACCGGCTTCTACAAGCTCGCCGGCGTCGACCCGACCGCCGAACAGGGCTGGCGCCGCTACGCCGTCCATATGCTGATCTTCAACGTCGCGCTGATGGTCTTCACCTATGCGGTGCTGCGGCTGCAGGGCATGCTGCCCGGCAATCCGCAGGGGCTCGCCGGCCTGTCGCCCGACCTCGCGTTCAACACCGCGGTCAGCTTCACCACCAACACCAACTGGCAGAGCTATGGCGGCGAATCGACGATGTCGAACCTCAGCCAGATGCTCGGGCTGACCATCCACAATTTCCTGTCGGCGGCGACCGGTATCGCCCTCGCCTTCGCGCTGTTCCGCGGCTTCGCGCGGCGCGAGGCGAAGGCGATCGGCAATTTCTGGGCCGATTGCACGCGCGTCACGCTCTACCTGCTGCTGCCGCTCTGCGTCGTCTACACCGTGTTCCTGATCGCCAGCGGCGTGCCGCAGGCGCTCGCCGGCGTCGTCGACGTCACCACGCTGGAGGGCGCGAAACAGTCGCTGCTGCTCGGCCCGGTCGCCAGTCAGGAGGCGATCAAGATGCTCGGCACCAACGGCGGCGGCTTCTATAACGCCAACAGCGCGCATCCCTTCGAGAACCCGACCGCGTTGACCAACATGGTGCAGATGCTGTCGATCTTCCTGATCGGCTTCGGCCTTACCTGGACGTTCGGCAAGGCGGTCGGCAACACGCGGCAAGGCTGGGCGATCCTGTCGGCGATGGTGATCCTGTTCCTCGCCGGCGTTACCGTCACCTACTGGCAGGAAGCCGCGGGCAACCCCGTGCTCCATCACCTCGGCGTCGGCGGCGGCAATATGGAGGGCAAGGAGGTGCGCTTCGGCATCGCCGCCTCGTCGCTGTTCGCGGTCGTCACCACCGCCGCCTCGTGCGGCGCGGTCGACGCGATGCACGACAGCTTCACCGCACTCGGCGGGCTGGTGCCGCTGTTCAACATGCAATTGGGCGAGGTCGTGATCGGCGGCGTCGGCGCCGGCATCTACGGCTTCCTGCTGTTCGCGATCCTCGCGGTGTTCGTCGCCGGGCTGATGGTCGGGCGCACCCCCGAATATGTCGGCAAGAAGATCGAGAGCCGCGAGGTCAAGCTCGCAGTGCTGGCGATCGCGGTGCTGCCGCTGATGATCCTCGGCCTCACCGCCTTGTCGTCGGTGCTGGCGCAGGGGCTGGCCGGGCCGCTCAACAAGGGGCCGCACGGCTTCAGCGAGATCCTCTACGCCTTCACCAGCGCGGTCGGCAACAATGGCTCCGCCTTTGCCGGGCTGACCGCGAACACGCCCTATTACAACGGGCTGCTCGGGCTGGCGATGTGGGTGGGGCGGTTCTTCATCATCGTGCCGATGCTCGCCATCGCCGGCAGCCTCGCCGCCAAGAAGCACACGCCGGAAAGCGCCGGCTCGTTCCCGACCACCGGCGGCCTGTGGGTCGGCCTGCTCGTCGGCATCGTGCTGATCCTGGGCGGGCTCACCTTCCTGCCGGGCCTCGCGCTCGGTCCCATCGCGGATCATCTCGCCATGATCCACGGTCAACTCTCCTAGAAGGCGCCGCACATGGCACGCGCACACAGCAAATCCCTGTTCACCGCCGACCTGATCCTGCCGGCGATCGGCGATGCGTTCCGCAAGCTCGACCCGCGTCAGCTCGTCCGCAACCCGGTGATGTTCGTCACCGCCGTCGTCGCGTTGCTGCTCACCGCCTTACTCGCGGTCGGCAGCGACGGGCTGACGCTCGGCTTCAAGCTGCAACTCGTCGTCTGGCTGTGGCTGACGGTGCTGTTCGGCACCTTCGCCGAGGCGCTGGCGGAAGGCCGCGGCAAGGCACAGGCGGCCAGCCTGCGCGACGCCAAGGCCGAATTGCGCGCCAAGCTGCTGATCGGCGTCGCCGACGCCTGGGAGCTGGTGCCCGCCAGCCGGCTGTCGATCGGCGACGTGGTGCTGGTCGAGACCGGCGACCTGATCCCCAGCGACGGGGAGGTGATCGCCGGAGTCGCCTCGGTCAACGAGGCGGCGATCACCGGCGAGAGCGCGCCGGTGATCCGCGAGGCGGGCGGCGACCGTTCGGCGGTGACCGCGGGTACGCGCGTCATTTCCGACAGCATCCGCGTGCGGGTGACGGTCAATCCGGGACAGGGGTTCCTCGACCGGATGATCGCGCTCGTCGAGGGCGCCGAGCGGCAGAAGACGCCGAACGAGATCGCGCTGACCATCCTGCTCGTCGGGCTGACGATCATCTTCCTGATCGCGGTCGGCACGGTGCCGGGCTTCGCCGCCTATGCCGGCGGATCGATCCCGGTGTCGATCCTCGCCGCGCTGCTGATCACGCTGATCCCGACGACGATCGCGGCGCTGCTGTCGGCGATCGGCATCGCGGGCATGGACCGGCTGGTGCGCTTCAACGTGCTCGCCAAATCCGGTCGCGCAGTGGAGGCGGCGGGTGACGTCGACGTGCTGCTGCTCGACAAGACCGGCACGATCACGATCGGCGACCGTCAGGCGAGCGAATTCCGCGCGGTCGCCGGGGTCAGCCTGAGCGAGCTCGCCGAGGCGGCGCTGCTCGCCAGCCTCGCCGACGAGACGCCGGAGGGCCGCTCGATCGTCACGCTGGCGCGCGAGCGCTTCGGGGTCGCCACCGCGCGTCTGCCCGACGATGCCGAGGTGATCCCGTTCACCGCGCAGACGCGCATCTCGGGCGTGCAGATCGGCGCGACCCTGATTCAGAAGGGCGCGGTCGACTCGATTCTGCGCGCCAATGCAGGCGCGGGCGAGACCGCGGCGGCGACCGAGCTGCGCCGCGCCACCGACGAGATCGCCCGCGCCGGCGGCACCCCGCTCGCGGTGGCGATGGACGGGCGGCTGCTCGGCGCGATCTTCCTCAAGGACGTGGTCAAGGCGGGCATCCGCGAGCGTTTCGGCGAGCTGCGCACGATGGGCATCCGCACGGTGATGGTCACCGGCGACAATCCGCTCACCGCCGCGGCGATCGCCGCCGAGGCGGGGGTGGACGACTTCCTCGCGCAGGCGACGCCGGAGGACAAGCTGGCGCTGATCCGCAAGGAACAGCAGGGCGGCAAGCTGGTCGCGATGTGCGGCGACGGCACCAACGACGCGCCCGCATTGGCGCAGGCCGATGTCGGCGTCGCGATGAACACCGGCACGCAGGCGGCGCGCGAGGCGGGCAATATGGTCGACCTCGACAGCGATCCGACCAAGCTCATCGAGGTGGTCGGGCTCGGCAAGCAGTTGCTGATGACGCGCGGCGCGCTGACCACCTTCTCGGTCGCCAACGACGTCGCCAAATATTTCGCGATCATCCCGGCGATGTTCGTCGCGCTCTACCCCGGGCTCGGCGTGCTCAACGTGATGGGGCTGGCGACGCCGCAATCGGCGATCCTCAGCGCGATCATCTTCAACGCGCTGATCATCCCGCTGCTCGTGCCGCTGGCGCTGAAGGGCGTGGCGTACAAGCCGATGGCGGCGGGGCCGCTGCTCGCACGCAACCTGGCGGTCTACGGGCTCGGCGGGCTGCTCGCCCCCTTCGCGGGGATCAAGCTGATCGACCTCGCCGTGGGCGGCCTGGGACTGGCGTAACACGCAACATCTGCCCCTCCCGCGGGCGGGAGGGGCGAAAGGACCGACGATGACTTCCGATTTCACTTCCGCGCTCCGTCCCGCGCTCGTGCTGACGATCCTGTTCGCAGCCTTGCTCGGGATCGGCTATCCCCTTGCGATGACCGGTATCGGACAGACGCTTTTCCCCGCTCAGGCCAATGGCAGCCTCGTCACCGCCGGCGGCAGGGTGATCGGCTCGACCGTGGTCGGGCAGGCGTTCGTCAGCGACCGCTATTTCCAGACGCGGCCGTCGGCGGCGGGCAAGGGCTATGACGGGCTCGCCTCGTCGGGCTCGAACCTCGGCCCCGCCAGCAAGGCGCTGGTCGATCGCGTCACGCCCGACGTGACGAAGCGCCGCGGCGAGGGCGTCGCCGGGCCGCTGCCCGCCGATCTGGTCACCGCCAGCGGCTCGGGTCTCGACCCCGATCTGTCGCCCGCCGCGGCGCTGGCGCAGGCCCCTCGCGTCGCCCGGGTCCGTGGCCTGCCGGTCGCGACGGTGCGTGCACTGGTCGAGCGACAGGTGGAGGATTCGCCGTTCGGCGATCCGCACGTCAACGTTCTCGCGCTCAACCGGGCGCTCGACGCAGGCCGTTGAGCGACGCCGCCGCCCGCCCCGATCCCGACGCCCTGCTGCGCCACGCCGCGCAGGAGGGGCGCGGGCGGCTGAAGATCTTCCTCGGCGCCGCACCCGGCGTCGGCAAGACCTACGAGATGCTGTCCGAGGGCGCGGCGCGGGCGCGCGAGGGCGTCGACGTCGTCATCGGCGTGGTCGAGACGCATGGCCGCAGCGAGACCGAGGCGCTGACCCGCGGCTATACGATCGTGCCGCGGCGGATCGTGCCGCACGAGGGCCATGGCCTCGCCGAGATGGATATCGACGCGATCCTGGCGCGGGCGCCGCGGCTGGTGCTGGTCGACGAACTCGCGCACAGCAACGCGCCGGGCAGCCGCCACGCCAAGCGCTATCAGGACGTCGAGGAGCTGCTCGCGGCGGGGATCGACGTCTATTCCACGGTCAACATCCAGCACGTCGAGAGCCTCAACGACGTCGTCGCCGGCTTCACCCGCGTGCGGGTGCGCGAGACGGTGCCCGACCGCATCCTCGAACTGGCCGAGATCGAGGTCGTCGACATTCCGCCCGACGAGCTGATCGAGCGGCTGAAGGCAGGCAAGGTCTATCTACCGCAGGAGGCGACACGGGCGCTCGCGCATTTCTTCTCCAAGACCAATCTGTCGGCGTTGCGCGAGCTGGCGCTGCGCCGCGCCGCACAGGCGGTCGATGCACAGATGCTCGACCATGTCCGCGCGCTCGGTGTCGGCGGCACCTGGGCGGGCGGCGAGCGCGTCGTCGTCGCGGTCAGCGAGGCGGCGGGAGTGGAATCGCTGGTGCGCGCCGCCAAGCGGCTCGCCGACGCGCTGCACGCGCCGTGGACCGCGGTGTTTGTCGAGACGCCGCGCACGCAAGCGTTCGCCGCGGTGGAGCACCGCCAGGTCGCCAAGGTGATGACGCTCGCGACGCAACTCGGTGGTGCGGCGGCGGCGGTGCCGGCGCAGACCGTGCTCGCCGGGCTCAAGGCCTATGTCGGCGAGGCGCGCGCGACGCAGCTTATCGTCGGCAAGTCGACGCGCTCGCGCTGGTTCGAGCTGCGCCACGGCTCGATCGTCGACCGGCTGGTGCGCGAGACGCCCGACATCGCGATCCACGTGCTGCCGATGCCCGCCGCGGTGCGCGGCCGCCGGGCGGCGCCGGTCGATCGCTGGGGCAGCCGCAGCGGCTACGTCTGGACCGGCGCGATGGTCGCGGCGGTGACCGGCGTCGCCAGCGCGCTGTTCCACATCCTCGACCTCGGCAACGTCGCCTTGCTCTATCTGCTGCCGGTGATGATGGCGGCAAGCCTGTTCGGCCTGTGGACCGGGCTGTTCGCCGGGCTCGCGTCGAGCATCGCCTATAATTTCTTCTTCCTGCCGCCGACCGGCACGCTGACGATCAGTAATCCCGAAAACGTCGTGTCGGTGCTGGTGCTGCTCGGCATCGCGATCGCGACCAGCCATCTGACGGCGCGGGTGCGCGCGCAGGCGGACATCGCCGCGGCGAGCGCGCGGACCAATGCGGCGCTCGCCGGCTTCCTGCGCCAGCTCACCCGGCTGAACGATCCCGTCGCGGTGGCGCAGGCAATCTGCGACGAGGTCGGGCAATTGTTCGGGTTGCACACGGTGATGCTCGTCGCCGAGGGGGCGGGGCTGGCGGTGCAGGCGGCGAACGGCAGCGACTATCGGCTCGAGACGATGGAGATGGCGGCGGCGCAATGGGCCTATGACGGCGGCGCGCCCGCCGGGCGCGGTTCGGCGACGCTCGCCGCCTCGCAATGGTTCTTCCAGCCGCTGGTGACCGGCGAGCGGACGCTCGGCGTGCTCGGCCTCGCCAACGAGGCGGGCGGCGATCCGCTGCGCCCCGACCAGATCCCGCTGTTCCTGAACCTGATCGAACAGGCGACTTTGGCGTTCGAACGGCTGCGGCTGGAGATCGAGACGCGCGACCTCGGCGCGATGCGCGAGCGCGAGCGGTTGCGCACCGCGCTGCTGTCGTCGGTCAGCCACGATCTGCGCACGCCGCTGACCGCGGTGATCGCGGCGGCGGCGCAGCTGCACCATGGCGCCACCCCCGACCTGATCGCGACGATCGAGGGCGAGGCGGCGCGGCTGCATCGCTTCGTCGCCAACCTGCTCGACATGGCGCGGGTCGAGGCGGGGGCGCTGACGCTGCGCATGGAGGCGGTCGACCTCGCCGATGCGGTCGCCGGCGCGGCGCATGACGCCCGCCGTGCGCTGGACGGACATGCCGTGCAGCTCGACGTGCCGCCAGACCTGCCGCTGGTCCGCGCCGACCAGCAATTGCTCCACCATTGCCTGCTCAACCTGCTCGACAATGCCGGCCGCTATGCCGATCCCGGCACGCCGATCCGCGTCGAGGCGCGCCATCGCTACGGCGTCATCCTGCTGTCGGTCGAGGACGAGGGGCCGGGCCTGCCGCCGGGGCGTGAGGCGGAGGTGTTCGACACCTTCCGCCGCTTCGCCGGTTCGGATCGCGCGATCGGCGGCACCGGCCTGGGGCTGGCGATCGTCAAGGCGTTCGCCGCGGCGATGGGCATCGGCGTCGAGGCCGCGAACCGGCAGGACCGGCCGGGCGCGCGCTTCGGCCTGTCCTTTCCGGCGGCATTGATCGTGCGCGACATGGTGGAGGAAGGCGACTGATGGCGGCCAAGATCCTGGTGGTGGACGACGAACAGCCGATCCGCCGGCTGCTGCGCAACACGCTCGAACGCGCCGGCTATGCGGTGGTCGAGGCGATCAACGGCCGCGAGGCGCTGGCCGCGGTCGCCGCCGAGACGCCCGACGCGGTGCTGCTCGACCTCGGTCTGCCCGATCGCGACGGGCTCGAACTGGTGCCGCTGATCCGCCGGGCGGGCGATGCGGTGATCCTCGTCGTCTCGGCGCGCGACGCGACCGATCAGAAGGTCGCCGCACTCGATCTCGGCGCCGAGGATTACGTCACCAAGCCGTTCGACGGCGAGGAATTGCTTGCTCGGCTGCGCGCGGCGCTGCGCCACCGCGGCATCGATGCGGCGGCGGCGAGCGTGATCCGCCGCGACGGGCTGGAGATCGACCTCG
This sequence comes from Sphingomonas taxi, assembly GCF_000764535.1. Lineage (NCBI taxonomy): Bacteria > Pseudomonadati > Pseudomonadota > Alphaproteobacteria > Sphingomonadales > Sphingomonadaceae > Sphingomonas > Sphingomonas taxi. The sequence goes on from NZ_CP009571.1 coordinate 3,739,166, forward strand.
ACCAGCGCCTCGTCCGGCGCGGCGGCGAGGCGTTCCACCTGACGCGCAAGGAGCATGACGTGCTCGCGGTGCTTGCCCGCCACCCCGGGCGGGTGGTGACGCACCAGCGAATCCTTGCGGCGGCGTGGGGCGGCGACGACGATCCGCGGGTGGAATATCTGCGCATCGTCGTGCGCAACCTGCGCCTGAAGCTGGAAGAGCCGAACGCGACCGGGAGCGTGATCGCCAACGAACTGGGCGTGGGATATCGGTTGCTGGTGGGGTGAAAGAGGGGGGCGACCGTTCGCCCTGAGCTCGTCGAAGGGCAGGTGGGTCTCACCGTGCTTCGACAGGCTCAGCACGAACGGGTCAGGGGCGGATCAATCCCTCCCCGGAAACGGCTGCAACGGCAGCACCATGCCGGCGGCGACGAAATAGACCTGGCGCATCGCGGTGGCGACCTGCTGGTTGAGCCGGCCCGCGGCGTCGCGGAAGGCGCGGCCGAGCGGATGGTCGGGGACGATGCCGAGGCCGACCTCGTTGCTGACGACGAACAGCGGCAGCGGGGTTGCGGCGAGCGCGGCGAGCAGGGCGTCCGACCGCGCCGCCACGTCGTGCTCGCCGAGCATCACGTTGGTCAGCCAGAGCGTCAGGCAGTCGATCAGGATCGCGCCATCCTCGATTGCGGCGATCGCCTCGGGCAGCGCGAGCGGGCATTCGACGGTCGTCCAGCGCGTGTCGCGGTCGGCGCGGTGGCGGGCGATCCGGTCGGTCATCTCGCCGTCCCACGCCTCGGCCGTGGCGAGATAATGGAGCGGGCCGGCGCAGCGCTCGGCGGCGGCCTGCGCCAGCCGGCTTTTGCCCGAGCGGGCACCGCCCAGGAACAGCGTCTTGGCTGCGATCATCTTGCCTTCGTCTCCGCGGGGTTCTAGGGGCGCCAATGCGACAGGTTCCCAGAGATGGGATGAAAAGGGAACCCGGAAGCGAGCCTTGAGGCTCGCCGGCCGGGGCTGCCCCCGCAACTGTGACCGGCGAGCCCTGCTCCCCGCGCGCCACTGGATCATCCCGATCCGGGAAGGCCGGGCAGGGCGACGACCCGCGAGCCAGGAGACCTGCCCGTCGCGGTTGTCCTTCGTCCGGACGGGGTGTGCCGGCACGATCGAGGATTTCCTCGCGAGACGACGATGTTGGGGGCGTTGCGCGGCGGACAGACCGGTTCCGGCGAAATCGCGGTGCGTGCTCCCGTTGTTGCAACGAGGGGGAAACCATCGTGAAGAACTACGCCTGTCTCATCCTGCTGCCGTGCATCGCGGCCGCGACACCTGCCTTCGCCCAGACCGCGCAATCGACCAGCGGCCTTGAGCAGGTCGCCGACGCCGGCAGCGACATCCTCGTCACCGCCAATCGCGAGGCGCGACCCGCTTCCACCGTCGGCCAGGCGGTGACCGTCCTCGACACCGCGACGATCACCCAGCGGCAGGCGGTGGTCGTCGCCGACCTGCTGCGCCAGACGCCGGGCGTCAGCGTGACGCGCAACGGCGGCGTCGGCACCGCGACCTCGGTCAACATCCGCGGCGCGGAGAGCGATCAGACCGTCGCGCTGATCGACGGGATCAAGCTCAACGATCCCTCGTCGCCGGGCGGCGGCTTCGACTTCGGCGGGTTGCTGATCGGCAATATCGCGCGGATCGAGGTGCTGCGCGGCGCACAATCGGTGCTGTGGGGCAGTCAGGCGATCGGCGGCGTCGTCAACCTCATCACCCGTCAGCCGACCGAGCAGGTCGCGGTCAACGCGCGCGTCGAGGGCGGCTGGCACGAGACCGGGCAGGGCTTCGCCAACGTCTCTGGCAAGATGGGGCCGGTGTCGGCGAGCCTGGGCGGCGGCTATTACACCACCGAGGGCATCTCGGCCTATGCCCCCGGCACGGAGCGCGACGGTTACCGCAATTATGCCGCCAACGGCAGCCTCGGCATCGCGCTGGCGCCGACCGTCTCGGTCGATGTGCGCGGTTTCTATTCCAACGGCCGCACCGATATCGACGGCTTCCCGCCGCCGACCTTCGCCTTTGGCGATACGCGCGAATATGGCACGAGCGAGCAATGGACGGGCTATGCCGGACTCAATGCGGCGCTGTTCGACGGCCGGTTCCGCAACCGCTTCGGCTATGCGCACACCGATACCGACCGGCACAATTACGATCCCGACGGCACGCCGACCGAGACGTTCGCCGGCAAGGGGCGCAACGACCGGATCGAATATCAGGGCGTCGCCGATCTTGGTTCCGCGGTGTTCGCCACCTTCGGCGCGGAGCGCGAGGTGTCGCGCTTCACGACGGCGAGCTACGGCGGACCGGCGACCCGGGGGCGGGCGCGGATCTTCAGCGTCTACGGCCAGCTCGCAATGACGCCGATCGCCGGACTGACCGCGACCGGCGGCGTGCGCCACGACGACCACAATATCTTCGGCGGAGCGACGACCGTCTCGGCCAGCGGCGTCTATTCACCCAACGATGGCGCGACCGCGTTCCGCGCGAGCTATTCCGAGGGGTTCAAGGCGCCGACCCTGTATCAGTTGCAGAGCGAATATGGGAATGCGCGGCTCAACCCCGAACGCTCGCGCGGCTGGGACGCGGGCGTGGCGCAAAAGGCGCTCGACGGCGCGGTCGAGGCGAGCGTGACCTATTTCCGCCGCACCTCGTTCGACCTCATCAATTTCGTGTCCTGCGACACGTCCGTGGGGATTTGCGCCGACCGGCCGTTCGGCACCTATGACAATGTCGCGCGGGCACGGGCGCAGGGCGTGGAATTCGCGCTGACGCTCCGCCCGGTCGAGGCGCTGACGGTCAGTGCCGCCTATACCTATCTCGACGCCAAGAACCGCTCGACCGGCACCGCCAATGCCGGCCGCGATCTCGCCCGGCGGCCGGACAACAGCGTATCGGTGAACGCCGACTATCGCTGGCCGTTCGGGCTGACCACCGGCGCGACCGTCACCGCGGTGGGGGACAGTTTCAACAACGCATCCAATTCGCAGCGGCTCGACGGCTATGTCGTCACCGACCTGCGCGCGTCCTTCCCGATCGTCGATCATGTCGAGGTCTATGGCCGGATCGAGAATGCGTTCGACCAGCGTTATCAGACGATCCTGCAATACGGCCAGCCGGGGCGCGGCGCCTTCGGCGGCGTCCGCCTGACCTATTGATGATCGAACCGCGCGCTCCTGTCCCCCATCCCTGGGCCACCTTCTGCGCCCATGGCGGGCGGGTGGCGGCGGCGCGCGCGGCGTTCGGCGGCGCGGACTGGATCGACCTGTCGACCGGCATCGCGCCATGGTCTTGGCCGGTCGACACGCTGGCGGGGCTCGATCGTCTGCCCGAGCCGGCGGAGATCGCGGCGCTGGAGGCGGCGGCGGCGCGGGCGTTCGGCGTCGCCGACCCCGCGCAGGTCGTCGCTGTGCCGGGGACCGATCTGGCGATGCGGCTGCTCGCACCGCTGATCGGCGCGCGCGCGCCGGCGGTACGCCATCCCGGCTATGCCGGCCATCGCGCGGCATGGCCGGGGGCGGAATTGGTGGCGGAGGGGCCGGGCGACCATGACCTGTTCGTGCTGGCGAGCCCGGCCAATCCCGACGGGCGCCTCGCCGGCCCGGTGGATCTGCTGGCCGCGCCGATGACGCTGGTGCTCGACGAAGCCTATGCCGATCCCGCCGCCGGTCTGTGCCCGCACGCGTCGGACCGGCTGATCGTGCTGCGCTCGTTCGGCAAATTCTACGGCCTGCCTGGCTTGCGGCTCGGCTTCGTGGTGGCGGGGGATCGAATCGCCGGCGGGCTGCGCGCGATGCTCGGCGACTGGCCGGTGTCGTCGCCGGCGGTGGCGATCGGCACCGCCGCCTATCGCGATATCGCGTGGCGGCGTGCGCAGGCGAGCCGCATCGTCGAGACGGGCGCGCTGCTCGACACGGTGCTGCACGAAGCCGGGCTGGCGCTGGCCGGCAGCGCGCCGTTGTTCCGGCTGGTCGCCTGCGACGATGCCGCCCGACTGTTCGGGACGCTCGCGCATCATGCTATCCTGACCCGCCCCTTCGCCGATCGGACCGACCGGTTGCGGATCGGCCTGCCGCGCGGTGCGACCGCGCTCACCCGCCTCGCCGCGGCCCTCGAGGAGTATCGCTCATGACCGACGACTATGCCCGCCACAACGCCCGCATGGCGAAGGTCGCCGCGGCGCGCGAGAAGATGCAGGCGCGCCGCACGCTCGAACGCGGGCTGCTGATCGTTCACACCGGCAACGGCAAGGGCAAGTCGTCGTCCGCCTTCGGCATGGCGATCCGCAGCATCGGCTGGGGGCTGAAGGTCGCGATCCTCCAGTACGTCAAAGGCAAATGGGAGACGGGCGAGCGCAATTTCTTCGAGGCGCATCCCGATCTCGCCACCTTCGAGGTGATGGGCGAGGGCTTCACATGGGACACGCAGGACCGCGCGCGCGACATCGCCGCGGCGCAGGCGGCGTGGGAGCGGTCGAAGGCGATGATCCGCGATCCCGAGATCGATTTCGTCATCCTCGACGAGCTCAACATCGTGCTGCGCGACGGGACGCTGCCGATCGACGATATCGTGGCGTTCCTCAAGGAGCGGCCGCTGACCAAGCATATCTGCATCACCGGCCGCCACGCCAAGCCCGAATTGCTGGCGATCGCCGATCTGGTCACCGAATTCGGTGAGGTGAAGCATCCGTACAATGCCGGGTTCAAGGCGCAGAAGGGCGTCGAATATTGATCCGGCCGCTCGCCATCGCGCTCGCCGCGCTGCCGCTGGTGTCGGCGGCCCCGCCGCCGCGGCCGCCGCGGATCGTATCGATCAATCCGTGTATCGACGCGGTGCTGATGCACGTCGCCGACCCCGCGCAGATCGCCGGGATCAGCCATTATTCGCAGGACCCGCGTGCGACCTCAATCCCGCTGGCGCAGGCGAGGCGCTTCGCCGCAACCTCGGGGACGGCGGAGGAGGTGGTGGCGCTGGCGCCCGACATGGTGCTGACCGGCCCGCACGTCGCGCCCGCGACGATCGCGGCGCTGACCCGGATGAAGATCCGCATCGTCCAATATCCAGTGCCGGACACGGTCGCGGAAAGCGAGGAGCAGGTGCGCGATATCGCGCGCGTCGTCGGCCATCCGCAGCGCGGCACGGCGTTGGCGGCGCGGATCGCGGCGGCGGCGCGGCCGGCGGCGGTGACGCCAGTGCCGGCGCTGATCTGGCAGTCGGGCGGGCTGGTGCCGGGCAGCGGCACATTGTCCGCCGACTTGCTGCGCCGCGCCGGGTTTCGCGACATGAGCGCGACCTACGGCCTCAAGAAATGGGACGTGCTGCCGCTCGAATATCTCGTTGCGCGGCCGCCGCGCGTGCTGCTGTCGACCGCCGCGGCCGACGTCGGCGAGGACCGGATGACGTCGCATCCGGCGGTGCGGCGGCTGGCGGGACGGATCACCGTCGCGCCCTATCCGACGCGGCTGATGAATTGCGGCGGGCCGACGATCATCGCGGCGATGGCGCGGCTGCGGCAGGTGCGCGGGGGATTCGGGGCATGACGCGGCTCAATATCGGACTGCTGGTCGCGCTGTTTGCCGTCGCGGCGCTGTCGGTCGCGGCGGGCAAGGTGTGGGTGCCGTGGGACGCGTGGACCGCCGCCGATCCGCGCTCGATCATCATCGTCGAGCTGCGCCTGCCGCGCACCGTGCTGGCGCTGGTCGTCGGCGCGGCGCTCGGCCTGTCGGGGGCGGTGATGCAGGGCTATCTGCGCAATCCGCTCGCCGATCCGGGGCTGTTCGGCGTGTCGACCGGCGCGGCGTTCGGCGCGGTGCTGGCGCTCTATTTCGGCTATGCTGCGCAGATGTGGCTGTTGCCGGGCTTCGCGCTGGTCGGCGCGGGGGTGACGATGGCGTTGCTCGCGCTGATCGCCGGCCGTTCCGGAAGCCTGATCCTGTTCACGCTGGCGGGGATGATCCTCACCAGCATCTTCGGGTCGCTGACCAGTCTGGCGATCAGCCTCGCGCCGACGCCGTTCGTCTCATCGCAGATCGTGACGTGGCTGCTCGGCGCGCTGACCGATCGGAGCTGGGACGACGTCAAGGTCGCTGCGCCGCTGGTCACGGTCGGCGCGGCATTGCTGTTCGCCACCGGCCGCTCGCTCGACGCGCTCACATTGGGCGAACAGGCGGCACGGTCGATGGGGGTCGATCCGGCGCGGCTGCAATGGCTGGTGATCGCCGGAGTGGCGCTGACCGTCGGCGCCTCGGTGGCGACGGCGGGACAGATCGGCTTCGTCGGGCTGATCGTGCCGCATATGGTGCGGCCGTTCGCCGGACACCGGCCGTCGGCGATCCTGCTGCCCTCGGCGCTGGGCGGCGCGCTGCTGCTGACGCTGGCCGATGCGCTGGTACGGATCGTGCCGACGGTCAGCGAGCTGCGGCTCGGCATCGCGATGTCGATGCTGGGCGGGCCGTTCTTCCTTTATTTGCTGATCGCGATGCGCCGGAGGCTCGCATGACCGGACTCGCGGCCGAGGGGATCGGCCTGACGCTCGGCGGCAACCGGGTGCTCGACGACGTCAGCTTCGCCTTCCGGCGCGGGCGGGTGACCGCGCTGCTCGGCGCGAATGGTGCGGGCAAGAGCACGTTGCTTAGCTGTCTCGCCGCGCTGCGCCGGCCGGACCAGGGCGCAGCGACGCTCGACGGGGTCGACGTGCAGGCGCTCGACCGGCGGGCGCGGGCGCGCGCGATCGGTCTGCTGCCGCAGGCGGCGGACGTGCATTGGGATATCGACGTCGTGACGCTCGTCGGGCTCGGGCGACTGCCGCATCGCGGCCGCTGGGGCGAGACCGACGACGACCGCGCCGCGGTGGCGCGTGCGCTGGCGGCGACCGACATGACCGGCTTCGCGACGCGCGGCGTCGAGCGGCTGTCCGGCGGCGAGCGTGGCCGGGCCTTGCTCGCGCGGGTGCTGGCGGGCGAGCCCGACTGGCTGCTCGCCGACGAGCCGCTCGCCAGCTTCGATCCGGCGCACCAGCTCGACGTGCTCGCGCGGCTGCGCGGTGTCGCCGTGGGCGGCAGCGGCGTGGTGCTGGTGCTGCACGACCTGCACCTCGCGGCGCGGATCGCCGACGATGCGGTGCTGCTGCGTGGCGGGCGCGTCGTCGCGGCGGGGCCGGCGGAGACGGTGCTGACCGCGCCGCTGATCGCGCAAGCCTATGGGGTGGAGGTCGAGATCGGCGTCACCCCCGCCGGGCAGCGCTTCATCCTGCCGATCGCGCGGTGAGCCATGCGCTGCCGCTGTTTGCCATGCTGATTGCGGAGGCGGCGTTCGGCTATCCGCGGCGCTGGCGGCATCCGGTGGTGGCGGTGGGGGCGCTGATTGATGGGGTCGAGCGGCGCTGGAACCGCGGCGACGCGGTGCGGCAGCGGCTCGGCGGGGTGGCGCTGCTGGCGCTGCTGGTCGGGCTGGCGGCGCTGGCCGGCGGCGCGATCGAGCGGCTGGCGGGGCAGGGCTGGGGGCTGGTCGCGGTGGTGGCGATCGGCACCACCGGGCTGGCGCAGCGCAGCCTGTACGATCATGTCGCGGCGGTGCTGGGGCCGCTCGCTCGCGGCGACCTGCCCGCGGCGCGGCGCGCGGTGGCGATGATCGTCGGCCGTGATACCGAGACGCTCGACGAGCGCGGCGTCGCCGTCGCAGCGATCGAGAGCCTTGCCGAGAGTTTCTGCGACGGCGTCGTCGCGCCCGCCTGCTGGTTCCTCGTCGCCGGCCTGCCGGGGCTGTTCGCCGCCAAGGCGATCAACACCGCCGATTCGATGGTCGGCCATCGGACGCCGCGGCTGATCTGGTTCGGCTGGGCGTCGGCGCGTGCGGACGATCTGGTCAACTGGCTGCCGGCGCGGCTCTCCGGGTTGCTGGTCTGTCTGGCGGGTGGCGGCGGCTGGGCCACGATGCTGCGCGATGCGCGCCGCCATGCCTCACCCAACGGCGGCTGGCCGGAGGCGGCGATGGCGGGGGCGCTGGGGCGGCGGCTGGGCGGCGCAATATGCTATGACGGCGAGCCGGCGCAGCGTGCGGTGCTGGGCGCGGGGCCGCTGCCCGATGCCGCCGATCTGGCGCGGGCGCTGCGTATCTATCGCATCGCCTGCCTGTTGCTGTGGATCCTCGTCGGAGCGCTGGCATGGGCGCGGTGATGCTGCAGGGAACCGGGTCGGACGTCGGCAAGTCGGTGCTGGTCGCCGGCCTGTGCCGCGCGTTCGCCAACCGTGGCCTCGTCGTCCGCCCGTTCAAGCCGCAGAATATGTCGAACAACGCCGCGGTGACCGCCGACGGCGGCGAGATCGGCCGCGCGCAGGCGTTGCAGGCGATCGCCGCGCGCGTCGCGCCGCATGTCGACATGAACCCGGTGCTGCTCAAGCCGCAGAGCGACCGCACCTCGCAGCTCGTCGTCGCCGGCCGGTCACGCGGGACACTCGCGGCGGGCGACTATTGGCGGCGCAAGCCCGATCTGCTCGGCGAGGTGCTCGATGCCTATCGGCGGCTGGCGGCGGCGGCGGATATCGTCGTGGTCGAGGGGGCGGGGTCGCCGGCCGAGATCAACCTGCGGCGCAACGACATCGCCAACATGGGTTTCGCCCGTGCCGCCGGGGTGCCGGTGGTGTTGGTCGGCGATATCGACCGCGGCGGCGTGATCGCGTCGTTGGTCGGGACGCGGGCGGTGATCGACGCGGACGATGCGGCGATGATCCATGGCTTCATCGTCAACAAATTCCGCGGCGATCCCGCGCTGTTCGCGGACGGGCTGACGGAGATCGTCGCGCGTACCGGCTGGCGGTCGATCGGCGTCGTGCCGTGGCTGGCCGAGGCAGCGCTGCTGCCCGCCGAGGATGCGGTGGCGCTGGGGCGTGCGGCGGCGGGCGCGGGCGTGACGATTGCGGTGCCGATGCTGTCGCGGATCGCCAATTTCGACGATTTCGACGCGCTGGCGCACGAACCGGGCGTGCGGCTGGCGATGATCCCGCCGGGCCGGCCGCTGCCGGGCGATGCGGCGCTGGTCGTGCTGCCGGGGAGCAAGGCGACGATCGCCGACCTCGCCTTCTTCCGCGCACAGGGGTGGGACGTCGATCTCGCCGCGCATGTCCGCCGCGGCGGGCGGGTGCTGGGCATCTGCGGTGGTTATCAGATGCTCGGGCGGACGGTCGCCGATCCGCGGGGGATCGAGGGGCCGGCGGAGACGGTCGTGGGTCTCGGGCTGCTGCCGGTCGATACGGTGATCGCCGCGGACAAGCGGACCCGGCCGATCACCGGCGAGATCGGTGCCGGCATCGGCTTCACCGGTTATGAGATCCACGCCGGCGTCACCGCGCCCGATGCGGGCACGCCGCCGCTGCTCCGCTTCGCCGATGGCGTCGCCGACGGCGCGCGCGCGCAGGACGGCCGCATCGCGGGCTGCTACGTCCACGGCCTGTTCGACGACCCCGCCGCACGCGCGCACCTGCTCGCGCCGCTCGGTGTCGTCTCGGACGGGTTCGACCGGCGGGAGGCGATCGACGAGGCGCTCGACGCGATCGCCACGACGCTGGAACGGGCGCTCGACATCGACGCGCTGATCGCGCTTGCAAGGACCGCCGCATGACCGACGCCGACGTTCGCGCCCATCTCGATGCGCTCGCCAAGCCGCGCGGCAGCCTGGGGCGGCTGGAGGATATCGCGGTGCGGCTGGCGCGGACGCAGGATCGGCTCGATCCGCGCACCCGGCCGCGGCGGATCGTGCTGTTCGCCGGCGATCACGGCTGCGTCGCCGATGGCGTGTCGGCCTGGCCGTCGGCGGTGACGGGGATGATGGTCGCGACGATCCTTACCGGTCGCGCCACCAGCAACGCGCTCGCCGCGGCGCACGAATGCCCGCTGCGGCTGGTCGACGTCGGCGTCGCGGGGCCGCGGATCGAGCACGCGCCCGCTTTCTTCCGCGATGCGCGGGTGGCGGACGGCACCGCGAGCCTTGCGCGGGGCGCAGCGATGACGGCGGCGCAGTTCGAGGCGGCGTGGCAGGTCGGCGCGGAGGAGGCGGATGCTGCGATCGACGACGGCGCGGCGCTGCTGATCGCCGGCGAGATGGGGATCGGCAATACGACGCCCGCCGCGGCGCTCACCGTGCTGCTGACCGGACTTCCCGCCGCGCCGGCGGTCGGGCGGGGTGCCGGCGCCGATGCGGCGATCGTCGCCAACAAGACGCGGATCGTCGCCGATGCGGTCGCGCGGGTTGCACCGGGGCTTGCCGGGGACACGCTAGGGACGATCGCCGCGGTCGTCGGCTATGAGATCGCCGCGATGGCGGGCTTCTTCGCACGCGGCGGCGCACGCGGCGCGACGCTGCTGCTCGACGGCTATGTCGCCACGGCGGCGGCGCTGGTCGCAGAGCGGCTCGCACCCGGCAGCGTGCGCGCGATGATCGCCGGGCATCGCTCCGCCGAACCGGGCCATGCCGCGGCGCTCGCGCAGCTCGGGCTGGAGCCGTTGCTCGATTGGGGCATGCGGCTGGGCGAGGGGAGTGGGGCGCTCGTCGCATTGCCGCTGCTCGACGCGGCGGCGGCGGTGTTGTGCGACGTCGCGCGGCTCGATGCGATCGGCGCCGAGCGGGCGGATTGATGGCGCGGGCCCCGCTCTGGGCACCGCCGTTGCTGGCGGTGCAGTTCCTCACCCGGCTGCCGGTGCCCGCACTGGCGCGGCTGGACGCGGCGGCGGCGGACGGGTTCGCCCGGGCGATGGCGTGGCTGCCGCTGGTCGGCGCCTTGATCGGGGGAGTGACCGCCTCAATCTTCGTCGCGGCGCAGGCGCTGTGGCCGCCGGTGATCGCGGCACTGCTCGCGCTGGCGGTCGAGGCGTTGCTGACCGGCGCCTTCCACGAGGATGCGGTCGCCGATTTCTGCGATGCCTTCGGCGGCACCGCGCGTGGCGACAGGGCGATCGAGATCATGCGCGACAGCCGAATCGGCAGTTATGGTGCGCTCGGCCTGGGGCTGATGGTCGGCTTGCGGCTGGCGGCGATCGGCGCGCTGCCGCCGATGCTGGCGGCGGCGGCGATCGTCGCGGCGGCGGCGGTGGGGCGGTTGTGGGCGGTGCTGCTCGTCGCGATCCTGCCGCCGGTGGCGACGGGGACGGCGGCGCGGGCCGGCGGTGTGCCGCCGCGCCGGGCGCTCGCCGCGCTGGCGCTGACGGTGCCGGGCGTGCTGCCGCTGGCGTGGCTGAGCCCGCTGTCGCTGCTGGTCGCTGCCGCGATCGGCGTGGCGGTGCTGGGGTGGCTGGCGCGCTTCCTGCGGCGGCGGATCGGCGGCAGCACCGGTGATTGCCTCGGGTTCGCCGCCTACGCCGGTCAGCTGACGCTGCTGCTCGCAGTGGCGGCGGGATGATCGCGCAGGTGCTGCTCGTCCGCCATCCGCCGGTGGCGAAGGCGTGGGCGGGGCGGTGCTACGGTCGGTCCGACATGGGGTGGAGCCGCGACGGCGCGGCGCTGGCGCGACGGCTGGCGACCGAACTCGCCGCCGAACCGTTCGCGACGATCGTCCATTCCGGCGCGATCCGCACAAGGCGACTTGCCGGGATGGTCGCGCGGCTGACGGGGCGGCCGGTGCAGGACGATCCCCGCTGGCTGGAGCGCGATTTCGGAACCTGGGAGGGGCGACGCTGGGATGCGATCTGGCGCGAGACCGGCGACCTGATGGACCGGATGATGACGCATCCGCGCGACTTCCGCCCCGGTGGCGGCGAGACCGGGCTCGACCTCGCCCGCCGTGCCGGCGCCGCGTGGGATGCGCTGCCGCTTGCGGAGGACGTGCTGGTCATCAGCCACGGCGGGCCGATCGCGGCGATCCGGACGCGGCTCGCCGGTCTGCCGCTCGAACGGATGATCGCGGCAGTGCCGCCGTGCGGCGCGATCGTCCGTCTGCCGCGCCTGGGGTCAGCGGACGACGCGTAACCCCTTGGCGGTCTTGGGCGGCTGGTGGAGCAGTGCATCGACACGCGCGGCGAGATCGACCTGGCGGAACGGCTTGGCAAGCCGCGGCACGTCGCCGGGCACGTCGGCGCCGGTCGCGGCATAGCCGGTGATCAGCAGCGCGGGCAGAGGGTGGCCGGTGGCGCGCAATTCGCTGATCAGCGCTGCGCCGGTGATCCCCGGCATCAGATAATCGGTGACGAGCAGGTCGACGTCGACGCCGCCGCGGATCGCCGCCAGCGCCTGGCTGCCCGATGCTGCCTCGACGACCTGATAGCCGATGTCGCGAAGCATGTCGGCGGTGGCGAAGCGGACGATATCCTCGTCGTCGACCAGCAGGATCTTGGCGGCGCGACGCGCGGTGACCGGCTCGTTACGGTGGTCGGCGACCACCGCGGGTTCCTCCTGTGTCGCCGGCAGCCATAGTTCGACGCGGGTGCCGCGGCCCGGCTCGCTCGACAGCGTCAGCGTCCCGCCCGATTGCGCGGCGAGGCCGTGGATCATCGACAGGCCGAGCCCGGTGCCCTTGCCGACGCCCTTGGTCGAGAAGAATGGCTCGGTCGCGCGGGCCAGCGTCGCCTTGTCCATGCCGATGCCGGTATCGCTCGCCAGGATGCGCACGTAGCGGCCGGCGGACAGGCCGATGGCGTTGCGTTCGTCGACCGCGGCGCCGCCGACGGTGATGGTGAGCTGGCCACCGCCCGGCATCGCGTCGCGCGCATTGATCGCGAGGTTGAGCAGGGCGAGTTCGAGCTGGTTGGGATCGACCCGCGCCGACGGCAGATCGTCGGCGACCTCGATCGTCACCTTGATCGTCGGCCCGAGCGAGCGGCGGATCAGATCGACCAGCCCCTCGATCAGCGCGCCGACGTCGACCGCCTTCGGCTGCAAGGCCTGGCGTCGTGCGAAGGCGAGCAGCCGCTGGGTCAGCGTCGCAGCACGCTCGGCCGCCTGCATCGCACCGCTTACCATCCGCTGCGTACGCTCGTCATCCTTGTGCCGCCGCCGGACGAGATCGAGGCTGCCGACGATCGGGGTGAGCAGATTGTTGAAATCGTGCGCGACGCCGCCGGTGAGCTGGCCGATCGCGTCCATCTTCTGCGCCTGGGCGAGCTGGGCGTCGGCCTCTTTCCGCGTGGTGATGTCGGCGACGACGCCGGTCAGCCGTTCGGGCGCCCCATCGGCATCGTAGCGCATCCGCCCCTTCTTGCTGATCCAGCGACGGCTGCCGTCGGCACCCTGGATCGCGCATTCGACATCGAGCGAGCCGGTCCGCGCCGCATCGGTTAGCGCCGCAGCGATCTCGTCGCGCTGTGCCGGGTCGACATGGCCGATCAGCCGCTCGACCGACCAATAGGATTGCGGTTCGCCATAGCCGAAGATTTCATCGTGGCGCGGGCTGCGGCGGATATCGCCGCTGGCGACGTCGAGGTCCCAACTGCCCATGCCCGCCGCCTCGAGCGCGAATTCGAGGCTGTCGCGCGCCGCTTCGAGTTCGGCGGTACGCTGCGCCACCGCCGCCTCCAGCGTCGCGGCGGCAGTGCGCAGCTCGTATTGGCGCTGCCGTGCCTTGATCGCCGAGCGGACCGCGCCCAGCATTGCCTCGGCATGCAGCGGCCGCTCGAGCATCACGACGTTGCCGAGTTCGTCGAGCCGCTGCGCCGCCGCCGCCGAGCGCGGCGCGCGGCCGCCGTTGGCGAGCATCACGAACGGCAGGTCGGACCAGGTCGGCTGCGCCGCGACCCAGGCGGCCAGCGCCGACCGGTCGCCGGCGACCAGCGCCTCCTCGGTGATCAGCACCGCGGCGACGCCGCGCGCCAGTTCGGCGACGAGCGTCGCCAGATCGGGCACGATCTCCGCCGGGATCGCGCCACGCCGCAGCAGGTCGGCGGCGACGAAGGCATCGCGCCCCCGCGGCGCGAGGATGAGGACGCGATCGTCCATCGTCATCCGCCACCGCCATCGGCCCGGGCGAGCAGCGCCTTGCTCTCGCCCGAAAAGCTCGGCGCGATGCCCAGCACGTTCTGGAACGACGCCAGCGGTTCGCCCAGATGGATGCCGCCGTCGCCGATGCGAAATTCCCTCATCGTACGCTCGTGGCGAGCGGTGCGCGTCTTGATGACCGAAATCGCCTGCCGCACCGCGCCGAACGCCTCGAAATAGCGGAGTTGGACCGCGGTGTCGGCGAGATAGCTGAGATCGATGTCGGCGCGCACGTCGCCGAGGATCCCGTGCATCCCGAGGATCAGCAGCGAGGCGACGCCGCGCTGGCCGAGATAGGTCAGCAGCTCGTGCATCTGGAGCATGAGGAACTGCTCGCTCGGCATCGATTGCAGATAGGCGTTGAGGCTGTCGATGACGATGATGCGCGCCGCATCGTCCTCGACGGCGGTGCGGACCGTCGCGGCGAATTCGCCCGGCGACAGTTCGGCGGGATCGATCGCGCGCAGCGTCAGCTGGCCGTTGGCGAGATAGGGATGCAGGTCCATCCCCAATGCCTGCGACCGTGCGAGCAGCGTCGGCGTGCGCTCGTCGAACAGGAAATAGGCGGCATTCTCGCCGCGGCGCAGCGCCGCAATCATGCATTGCACCGTCGTCGTCGTCTTGCCGACGCCGGCGGGGCCGGTGAATAGCGTCGCTGTGCCGCGGACGAGACCGCCGCCGAGCAGCGCGTCGAACGCCTCCGATCCCGTCGACACGATTTCGAGGTCGTGCTCGGCCTGGTAGTCGGCCGCGGTCAGCCGGGTGTATACCGTCAGGCCGCCCCGCTCGATCTCGAAATCGTGATATCCCCCGCGGAAGCGCACACCACGCATCTTGACGACGTGCAGCCGTCGCCGCTGCGCACCGAACCCGGAGAGCGTCTGTTCGAGCGCGATCACGCCGTGCGCGATGCTATGCAATTGCAGGTCGTTGCCCGTCCCGCTCTTGTCGTCGAGGACGATCACCGTGCACTGGCGGGTCGAGAAGAAATGCTTCAGCGCCAGGATCTGGCGGCGATAGCGGATTGGGCTTTGCGCGAGCAGACGCAGTTCGGACAGGCTGTCGATGACGACGCGCGCCGGGCGCAGTTCGTCGACCTTTGCCATGATCGCGCGCACCGTCTCGCCCAGCTCGACTTCGCTGGGATGCAACAGCGTCTGTTCTTGATCGTCGCCCAGGCCATCGGCGGGTACCATCTCGAAGACGGTGATCGGATCGAGCGACCAGCCGTGCGTCTCGGCGACGGCGAGCAACTCCACCTTCGTCTCGGCAAGCGTGACGTACAGGCCGGCCTGGCCGATCGCGGCACCGGTGAGCAGGAAGCCGAGCCCCAGCGTCGTCTTGCCCGTTCCGGGCGTGCCCTCAACCAGATAGAGGCGCTCGGGCGTAAGCCCGCCGTTGAGGACGTAATCGAGCCCCGAAATGCCGGTGGATGCCTGGGTCGATCGTATAGCCTGTGCCAATCCGGTCTCCGTAAGACGTTTCCGGATGACGACGGTCCCGGTGCTGATTCTCGTTAGGCGTTTCGGCGTCTAGCGCCTAGCCGCGTCACCGTCGTGCCGTATCGGTCTTAGCGCGCTCCGCGGCAAAGGGTTCCGTGGCGTTCCAGCCCGGCCACATCCGCCCGTCGGCGATCTCGCGGCCGAGCGCATAGGCGACGCTGCCTTCCTGCGCCGCACCGGTCATGTCCCAGCGCGCGTCATATTCGTCGCAGGTCTGGTGATAGCAGCGCGCGTTATAGGCGCTGCGCTTCGCCTCGCCCGCCGCCATGCCGCCGGCGAGGATGTCGCGGCCGGCGCGGAAATAGACGCCTGGCACGCCCTTGGCGGCGAAGGCATAATGGTCGGAGCGGTAATACCAGCCCGCTTCGGTATTCTCCTCGGGGTCGACGCGCAGGCCCTGTGCCGCGGCGACGCGGGCAAGATCGGCCTCCAGCGGCGTGCGGCCGACGCCGATCAGCTCGAGATTGCGGGTACGGCCGAGCACGACATGCGGGTCGAGGTTGAACTGCGCCGCGGTGGTCGCGAGCGGCAACGCCGGGTGATCGGCATACCAGGTGGCGCCGAGCAGGCCCTTTTCTTCGGCGGTCCACAAGGCGAACACCACCGAGCGGCGCGGACGCGGTGCGGCCGCGAAGACGCGGGCGATGTCGAGCAGCGTCGCGGTACCGGTGCCATTGTCGATCGCGCCGTTGCGGATGCGGTCGGCGGGCGGGTCGAAATCGTTCTCGCCATAGGCGTCCCAATGGGCGCCGTAGAGGATGCTGCCCGCGGCGGGATCGCTGCCGGGCAGGATGCCGACGATATTGTGGCTTTCGGTGCGATCGAGCCGCGTCGTCAGCGTCGCGCTGAACGTCGCACCCGGCAGGACGATGCCGGTGAAGTCGGCGCGCTGCGCACCGCGCTTGGCGGCGGCATAGTCGAGCCCTCCCTGCGCGAGCAGCCGGACGCCGATATCGTTGCGCAGCGTGCCGCGCAGGCCGAAGGCGGGCGGCACGCTGCCGGTATCGAGCGCATAGCCCGGCACCGCATCGCCGTTCGCCAGTTGCAGCCACGGATAGCTCGACGGGAAAGTGTCGTGGATCTGCACGAAGGCGGCGGCACCGCGCTTCTGCGCCTCGGCGAGCTTGGTGCGCGCGGCGGGGCTGGAGGCGCGGCCGCCGAAGCCGAGATCGCGCCCCGCCTCGGCATCGGGATCGCCGGCCAGCGCCACCACCAGTTTGCCGCGCACGTCGATGCCGCGATAGGGATCGTAGCCGAGCCTGGGCTCGACCACGCCATAGCCGACGAACACGACGGGTATGCGGTCGAGCCGCGTCTCGCCGACGATGCGCGAACTGGCGGAGATCTCGACGCCGGCCCGCAGGGGGAGGGCGGTGCCGCCGAGGTCGAGCGTCATGTCGGCGCGCTCGCGTGTCCAGCGGAGCAGGGGGACGCGCTGGCGATAGCCGCCGTCGCCGGCCGGCTTGAGGCCGAGCTTGGCGAAGCGTTTTTCGAGGAAGTCGAGCGTGACCGGTTCGCCCGCCTGCGTCGGGCCGCGACCGTGAAAGCCGTCCGCGCTGAGCGTACGGACATCCGCCTTGATCCGCTCGGGCGAGAGGATCGGCGGCCTGGGATCGGTCGCTGCGATCAACAGCAGGGCGAGCGGGAGCAGGCGGTTCATGGCGGCGAAGGTGCCGCGGTTCCGGGCGGCGCACAAGCGGGGCTTGCGGAGGTTTCCGGGTGACGTTCGACTATTCCATTCGTCACCCCGGACTTGTTCCGGGGTCCACTGTGCGGCGAGGAGACCGGCTTGAGCGGATAAAGCGCGCTTGCGGCTGGGTGGACCCCGGAACAAGTCCGGGGTGACGGGTGGGTGGGGAGAGGTCCCGGGGTAACGGGGGTCGTTTCCGCACTTGCGGCCCGCCCGCGCGCCATGACAAAGCCGCGCGGATGACCGCTTCGCTCCCCGCCCTCGGCCTCGACTTCGGCACCACCAACTCGGTCGCCGCGATCGCGCGCGGCGACGCGGCCGAACTCGTCATGCTCGACGCGCCCGACGGCGCGCAGGCGGTGTTCCGCTCGGCGCTGTGCTTCTGGGAGGACGGCGACGTGCGCGGCGGACTCGCATCCGAGGCGGGGCCGTGGGCGATCCGCGAATATCTCGACTTCCCCGAGGGCAGCCGCTTCATCCAGTCGTTCAAGTCGGTCGCCGCCAGCGCCACCTTCGAACATGCCAACGTCTTCGAACGCCGGTTGCGCTTCGAGGATCTCGGGACGCTGTTCGTCGACAAGATGCGGGCCCGCGCGCGCGGCCGGCTCGACGGGCCGATGGCGCGGATCGTCGTCGGCCGGCCGGTCGCCTATGCCGGCAGCCGCCCCGACGAGGCGCTGGCGCGCAGCCGCTACGATCTGGTGTTCGGCGCGCTCGGTGCCGAGGTCCATTACGTCTACGAACCGCTCGGCGCCGCGTTCAGCTATGCGGCGCGGCTGACCGAGCGCGCGACGATCCTCGTCGCCGATTTCGGCGGCGGCACCAGCGACTTTTCGGTCGTCCGCGTCGACGTGCCGGGCGCGGCGCAGCGCTGCGTGCCGCTCGGCCATGCCGGCGTCGGCATCGCCGGCGACCGGTTCGACCAGCGGATCGTCGACCGGCTGGTGATGCCCTTGCTCGGCAAGGGCGGATCGTATCGCTCGTTCGACAAGGTGCTCGAGATCCCCGGTGGCTATTTCGCCGATTTCGCCGACTGGTCGCGGCTCGCGCTGATGCGCAACAAGCGGACGCTCGCCGAGCTGGAGAAACTGCGCCGCTCGGCGCTCGATCCCGAGGCGATCGGGCGGATGATCGCGGTGATCGAGCAGGAACTCGGCTACCGGCTCTACGACGCGGTCGGCGGGCTGAAGCGCGCACTGTCGGAGGCGGAGCAGGCGCGTTTCGTGTTCGAGGGCGCCGGCCTCGCGATCGAGGCGGAGGTGACGCGCGACCAGTTCGAAGCGTGGATCGCGCCCGACATGCTGCGCATCGACGCCGCGGTCGACAGCGCGCTGGCCAGCGCCGGGGTCGAGGCGGCGGACATCGACCGCGTCTTCCTGACCGGCGGCACCTCGCTCACCCCGCGCATCCGCCGGCTGTTCGACGCGCGGTTCGGCGCCGAGCGGATCGCGACCGGCGGCGAACTCACCTCGATCGCGCACGGCCTCGCGCTGATCGGCTTGCAGGACGACATCGCCGCCTGGGCGAACTGACGCGAACCCGCCTGCGATATCGACCCTTGCCGTTCGCGTCCTGTCGCGCCTAGCATAG
Organism: Sphingomonas taxi; assembly: GCF_000764535.1. Lineage (NCBI taxonomy): Bacteria > Pseudomonadati > Pseudomonadota > Alphaproteobacteria > Sphingomonadales > Sphingomonadaceae > Sphingomonas > Sphingomonas taxi. The sequence goes on from NZ_CP009571.1 coordinate 3,757,928, forward strand.
GTCACCCCTTCTGCCGGAGATTTCCATGCGCGCCATCCTGCTGTCCTCGCTTGCCCTGCTCTCGGTCGGCGTGCAGGCGCAGCAGCAGCCGGCGGGTGACATTCCGGCGCAGTTCAAGCTGGTCGACACCGCCAACGATTACATCAAGCGCGAAGTGATGATCCCGATGCGCGACGGGACCAAGCTCTACACGGTCATCGTCATCCCCAGGAACGCGACCAACGCGCCGATCGTGCTGACCCGCACGCCCTATAACGCCAAGGCGCGCGCCAACCGCAGCGACAGCGCGTCGATGCTGGCGACCTTGCCGCTCGCCGACGAGATTTTCGTCAAGGGCGGCTATATCCGCGTCTATCAGGACGTGCGCGGCAAATACGGGTCGGAAGGCGACTATGTCGTCACCCGGCCGGTGATCGGCCCGCTCAACCCGACCAAGGTCGATCACGTCACCGACGCCTATGACACGATCGACTGGCTGGTGAACAAGGCGAACCTGCCGCAGTCGAACGGCCGCGTCGGCATGATCGGCTCGTCCTACGAGGGCTTCACCGTGGTGATGGCGCTGCTCGCGCCGCATCCTGCGCTCAAGGTCGCGGCGCCGGAAAGCCCGATGATCGACGGCTGGATGGGCGACGACTGGTTCCATTACGGCGCCTTCCGCCTCGCCAATATCGCCTGGCTCGGCGGGCAGACCGGCTACAAGGGCAACGGCACCGTGCCGCCGACCGGCGGCTGGGACGATTACGACAATTTCCGCGAGGTCGGCTCGGCGGGCGACTGGGCGAAGAAGTCGGGCTACGACCAGCTCCCTTATTGGAAGCGGATGTCGCAGCATGCCGCCTATGACGACTTCTGGCAGGGACAGGCGCTCGACAAATTGCTCGCCGCCAATCCGTCGAACGTCCCCACGCTCTGGGAACAGGGATTGTGGGACCAGGAGGATATGTACGGCGCGATCACCGCTTGGGAGGCGCTGAAGGCGAAGGGCAAGGCGGGCAACAATTTCCTCGTGATGGGGCCGTGGCGGCACAGCCAGGTCAATCGCGACGGCCGCAGCCTCGGGCCGTTCCAGTGGGACGGCGACACCGCCGCGCAGTTCCGCGAGCAGATGGTGCTGCCGCTGTTCGACCAATATCTCAAGGACGGCCCGGCGGCGAACCTGCCGCAGGCGGCGATCTACAATACCGGCGAGAACCACTGGGACCGCCTCGCCAACTGGCCGCTCGCCTGCGAGAGCGGCTGCGCGGCGCCGCTCAAGCCGATCTATCTCCAGGCGGATGGCGGGCTGGGCTTCGACAAGGCGGCGGCGGGCGGGGACAGCTATGTCTCCGATCCTGCCAAGCCGGTCCCGCACCTGCCACGCCCGGTCAATTTCAAGGACGGGCGCTGGGGCGACTGGCTAGTCAGTGACCAGCGCGGATCGGACGGGCGGCCCGACGTGATGACCTATACGACGCCGGTGCTGACCGTGGCGATGCGCGTGTCGGGCGCGCCGATCGCCGATCTCTATGCGGCGACGACCGGCACCGACGGCGATTTCGTCGTCAAGGTGATCGACGTCTATCCGGCGGAGAATGCCACCGATCCCAAGATGGGCGGATACCAGCTGCCGATCAGCCTCGACATCTTCCGTGGCCGCTATCGCGACAGCTTCGCGCAGCCGAGCGCGATTCCGGCCAACAAGGTGCAACATTACCGCTTCCGCCTGCCGACGGTGAACCACGTTTTCCAGCCGGGGCATCGCGTGATGGTGCAGGTCCAGTCGAGCCTGTTCCCGCTCTACGACCGCAACCCGCAGACCTATGTGCCCAACATCTTCTTCGCCAAGCCGGCGGACTACAAGAAGGCGACGGTGACATTGCGCCGCGGTGGTGCGACGCCGAGCGCGGTGCTGTTGCCCGTGGTGCCGGTGGAGCAGGCGCAGGCGCGGGGACAATAAGTCACCCCTGCGTCGTCGCGCGTTTGGCCGAGCCGTCGCGCAGCGCCCAGCGCAGCACCGAGCCGATTCCCGCGACGCCGGCGCGGACCGCGGGCTTGCCGAGCGGCGGGCGGTCGAGACTGTGCATCCGCGCCGCCCAGTCGGGGAGGAGGTCGATGCCGCCCTCCATCAGCACGGTCTGCGCGGGCGCCATCGCGAGGCTGGCGGGTTGCTGGCGGAGCAGCGCGCGCGAGACTTCGCGGGTGCGGTGGTCGACGCGTAGCTGCGGGCGGATCGCGAGGAGATAGGCGTCGAGCGCGGCGCGCGTCCTGGGTACGCCGGTCGCGCCGAGCCGCTCGGCGACGACCGCATATTCGGCGAGATAGCGGTCCTGCTCTGCCGCCGGGAAGGCGGGGTCGCGGTAGCGGCGGTGGGCGGCGAGGAAGCTCGCGACCTCGGCGACATGGACCCAGGTGAGCAGGTCGGGATCGTTGGCGCTGTAGGGCGTGCCGTCGGGCAGCGTGCCGGCGACGCGGTCGTGGATGCGCCGCACCTTGGCGATCAGCGCCTCCGCGGTGGCGGTCGAGCCGTAGGTGGTGCCGGAGATGAATTGCGCGGTGCGACGCAGCCGGCCGAGCATGTCGCGGCGGAAGTTGGAATGGTCCCATACCCCCGCCAGCGCGCCCGGATGGAGCATCTGGAGCAGCAGCGCGGCGACACCGCCCGCCATCATCGCGGTGAAGTCGCCATGGACGACCCAGGCGGCCGAGCCGGGGCCGAACAGGCCGTCGTCGCCGGGCGGGCGGGTGAGATCGACCGCGCCGTCGCCAAAACCGACCAGCCGATGCACCTGAGTCTGGATCGTGTCGCGAAGATCGGCCATGCTGTGTCATCTAGTGCGGCCCGGCGGCCAAACCAGTGACGGGAGACGTAACGATGCGCCTGGCTCTTTCGATGTTCGCAGCGGCGGCACTGACCACCGCGGTGGTGGCGCAGGACAAAGCGGCGCCCGCCGGCCCGGCGATCACGCGTGCGCTCGCCGATCCCGCCCGCGCCGATCAGGCGGGCGACGATGCGCGGCGACAGGCGGCGGCGGTGCTCGCCTTCGCCGGGGTGAAGCCGGGCGACACGGTGGTCGATTACCTGCCGGGCGCAGGCTATTGGACGCGGATCTTCACCGGCGTGGTCGGGCCGAAGGGCAAGGTCTATGCGCTGTGGCCCGCCGCCGGCGCGAAATATGCCGAGAAGAGCCTGCCGGCGTTGCAGGCGCGCGGCCTCGCCAACGTCGTCGCGCAGGTGCAGCCGACCAACCTGCCGACCACGCCGCAGCCGGTCGACCTGTTCTGGACGGTGCAGAATTATCACGACATCCCCAACAAGAGCGCGGGCGAGCCGGCGTTGCGCGCGTTCGACGCAGCGGTGTTCAAGCTGCTCAAGACGGGGGGCACCTATGTGGTGATCGACCATGCCGATGCGCCGGGCACCGCGATGTCGGGCACCGAGACGAAGCATCGGATCGATCCGGCGGCGGTGCGGCGGCAGGTCGAGGCGGCGGGGTTCCGCTTCGCCGGCGCGAGCAAGGTGCTGGCCAATCCGGCGGACGACCATAGCAAGAACGTGTTCGATCCGGCGGTGCGCGGCAAGACCGACCAGTTCGTGCTGAAGTTCCGGAAGCCGTAAACTCGAATATTCCTCTCCCGCCAGGGGGAGGGGGACCAGCGAAGCTGGTGGAGGGGGAGGAAAGAGTGGGAGCCTGATCGCAAAGCTTCCACCCTTTCCTCCCCCTCCACCATTCGGCTGGCGCCGAACGGTCCCCCTCCCCCTTGCGGGGAAGGAATTGGGGGCCTTTTGTTCGGGTTGCGCGTTACCTCGCCGACTTTTCGGAAGGGAATGCCTGTGCCGTCGTTGACCAAGACCCTCGCCGCCGGACTCGCCGGTGGCCTCGTCGCCAGCCTGGCGATGAACCTGTTCCAGTCGGTGAGCGCGCCGGCGTTCGGGCAGACGGGGAGCAACGACGATCCCTCGACGGTCAAGGCGGCGGACAGCGCCAAGCAGGCCGTCACCGGCGATGCGGTGACGCAGAAGCATCGCGCGGCGGCGGGAAGCCTCGTCCATTACGCCACCGGCGCCGCCCTCGGCGCAGGCTATGCGCTGGCGGTGCGGCAATGGCCCGAGTCGAACGCCGGATTCGGATCGGCGTTCGGGGTCGGCGTCGCGACGATGCTCGACGATGTCGCGGTGCCGGCGTTCGGCTGGGGCCCCGCACCGACCGAGACGCCGCCGGCAACGCATGCCTATGGGCTGGTCAGCCATGTCGTGTTCGGGCTGGTGCTGGAAGGCACCCGGCGGGCGATCGTCGAGGCGCTCGACTGAGCCCAATTGTGGCAGGATTGTGGCAACGTGGACAAGATGGACATCTTAACGGAAACGATCCGGATCGATCGTTTCCGATTTGGTGGTGATTGGTCGGCGATGTGAGCGCAATCGTCGGTCATTCGGCGTCGTCCTCACCCTTCGCCGCCTTCGGCGTCTTTCCCCCTCCCGTATGGGAGAAGGAGTGAGGTGACGATCTACGATTCGGATGGCGTGTAGGACAGGGGTAGCTTGTTCCCCTTGTGGTTCAACGCGCTACCTTATGCCGCGTCCTATACCGCGGCGCGCAGGGTGGCGCGGACGCCTTGGGGGCGGGGTTCGTATTCGACGATCGTCTGCAGGCTCTGCGCCATCGCGCGGATCAGCTTGGTGCCGAGGCCGGTGCCCTTGGGCGTCGCTTCGGCGGGCATGCCGCAGCCGTCGTCCTCGACCGAGAGACGGAAGGCACGGTCGCCGTCCGCCGCCAGCATCACGCGGATCTCGCCGCCGTCGCCGGCGGGATAGGCATATTTGCAGGCGTTGGTGACGAGTTCGGTGACGATGACGCCGAGCGAGACCGCCTTGTCGGTGGGCAGGCGGATCGGCTCGGCGGCGACGCGCAGCGCGTGCGGGGCGTCACCGCTGGTCAGCGTCTCGGCGAGTTCGGCGACGAGCGAGCCGAGATAGTCGCGCATGTCGACGCTCTCGACGTCGTTGGCCGAATAGAGGCGGCGGTGGACCTGTGCGATTGCGCCGATCCGCCTTTGCGTATCGTCGAGCGCGGCGCGCGCGGTCGGATCGGCGAGCGCGCCCGCCTGCAACCGCACCATCGCCGAGACGAGCTGGAGCGAATTGGCGACGCGATGATTGACCTCGCCGAGCAACGCCTCGAGCCGCGCGTTGCTGGCGCGCAGATCCTCCTCGGCGCGCGCCTTCTCGAGCGCCAGCCGGCTGCGGTCGAGCACCTGATCGAAACTGGCGGCGAGCAGGTCGAAGAAGTCGTCGCCGATGGTCTTGACGACGTAATCGGCGGCGCCCGCCTTGAGCGCGGCGACCGCGATCCGCCCCTCGTCCGAACCGGTGACGTAGACGACCGGCGGCATGACGGGGAGCGCGGCGAGCCGTTCGAGCGTCTCCAGCCCGTCCATCCCCGGCATGTAATGATCGACCGCGATCAGGTCGAACGGCTGCGAGGCCGCCAGCACCAGCCCCTCGGCGCCGCCCTCCGCGGTGGTGACGCGATAGCCGCGCCGCGCCAGCCCGCGCGCGGCGAGGCGGCGGATGCCGTCGTCGTCGTCGATATAGAGTACGCTGGGGTTGGCGGCTTCGGCCAGATCAGTGTTCCTCGACCGCGGGAACCTGGATCACCGACAGGAACAGGCCGAGCTGGCGGATCGCCTGCGCGAAGCTTTCGTAATTGACCGGCTTGGTGATGTAGACGTTGCAGCCGAGATCGTAGCAGCGCTGGATCTCGATCTTGTCGTCGGTGGTGGTCAGCACAACGACGGGGGTCCGCTTCAACGGGCTGCCTTCCGCCTTGATCCGCTGGAGGATGTCGGTGCCGCTCATGTCGGGCAAATTGAGATCGAGCAGGATCAGCGCCGGCGCGCCCTTGGCGGGACCGTCCTCGGCCTCGAACAGATGGTGGAGCGCCTGGGTGCCGTCGGTGAAGTGCTTGATATCGTTGAGGATGCCGGCGCGACGGATATTCTTCTCGATCAGCCGGGCATGGCCTTCGTCGTCCTCGATCATCACGATGCCGACGGATTGATGGGCGTTCATGCTGCGCTGTCCTGACTGACGTAGGTCTTGGGAAGATTGAGGCGGAAGGTGGAGCCGCGGCCCGGTTCGCTCTCCACGTCGATCGTGCCGCCGAGACGATAGGCGAGCGCCCGGACGTGCGCCAGCCCGATCCCCTCGCCGGGCTGGTCCTGCTGGCCCGACCGGCGGAACAGGTCGAAGATGCGCTGGTGATCGCGCGGATCGATGCCGCGTCCGTTGTCGGCGACCGACAGGATGACGCGGTCGCGCCGCGCCTCGCCGGCGACGGTGATGACGCCGGGACGGCCGGGCTGGAGATATTTGGTGGCGTTTTCGATCAGGTTCGACAGGATCTGTTCGAGCGCGACGCGGTCGGTGACCACCGGCGGGATCGGGCGGTGCACGCTGAAGCTGATGCCGCGCTCGTCGAGCAGGTGGCGGATCGAACCGGCGACGGTGTCGGCGATAGCGCCGGGGTCGATCGTCTCGGGTGCGATGACGCGGCGGCCCTCGCGCGATAGTTTGAGGATGGCGTTGATCAGCCGGTCCATCTTCTGCGTCGAGGTGCGGATGAAGCCGATCGATTCGGGCAGGTCCTCGCGCACCGCGAGCCGCGCCTCCTCGCTGACGATATGCGGCGCCTCCGCCTCGGCGCGGTCGACCAGTTCGGTGAGCGGGGCGGTGGCGGCGGCGAGTTCGGCAGTGAAGCCCATCACGTTGACCAACGGCGAGCGCAGGTCGTGGCTGACGATATAGGCGAAACGCTGGATCTCTTCGTTGGCGCGGCTGAGATCGGCGGTCCGCTCGTGGACGGTCTCTTCGAGATGCTCGTTGAACTCGCGCAGCGAATCGCGCGAGCGGGCGAGGTCGCGGGTATAGCCGAGCACGGTCAGCAGCGAGGCGAGCGCGACGAGGGCGAGCAGCACCGCGGCGAGCGCGAGGATGCCGTAGAAGATGCGCACGCTGCGTTGCTGCGCGGCGTCGCGCTCGGCGAGCAGGCGGCGTTCGGTCACCGCCATCCGTTCGAACGCGTCGCGGATCGCGGTGAGGCGGCGGACGCTCGCCTCGGTGCGGAACAGCGTGACCGCGGTGTCGGCGCGGCCGGCGTCGATCAGCGCGATCGTGCGCGCGCGCTGGGTGAGCAGCGCCTGGATGTCGCCGCGGAGCTGCCCGAGCGTCGCGACCTGCGCCGGATTGTCGCGGGTGAGGCCTTGCAGATAGCCGAGCGCGGCGGGGGTCGCCGCCGACCAGCGATGATAGGCGTCGCGATATTCGGGGTTGCCGGTGAGCAGATAGCCGCGCCGCGACGCCTCGCCCTGTTCGATCAGGCGGCGCGCGTTGCTGACCGCCAGTTCGACCTCATAGGTGTGGTTGACGGAGCGGGTGTGGCTCTCGTTCTGCCCCGTCGCCCAGCCGGCGCCGATCCCCGCCGCGACGAGCGCGAGGAAGCCGAGCGCCATGAACGTGACGAGCAGGCGGCCGAAACGGCCCTCGGACACGACGAACGGATTGCGGACTTTTCTGATCACGCGCGCGGCTTTACGCGAGCCGATGTCGTTACGCCAGCGATGCTGTCGGGGTGGGGCGCGTGGCGATACCGGCTGTCCATCCCGTTCGCCCTGAGCCTGTCGAAGGGCCTGAGTCTCACCTGCCCCCTTCGACGCCGCCTGCGGCGTCGCTCAGGACAGGCTTCGACAGGCTCAGGGCGAACGGTGGGAGGCACATGCCGGCATGCGGGGTAGCGAAGCCTACAGCAGCAATTCCTGCGTGGTGGCGCGGCCGACGGCGCCGCCGCCGCTGCGGCGGTCCATCTCGGCATTGGCGGTGAAGCGGATGTCGGGATCGCGATCGGCCATGAACGCCATCAGGCTCTCGTGGTCGAGCTCGCTCCACGCCTTGCCGCGATGCGGGCCGTAGCGGACGCGCGGGATCAGGCCGGGCGTGCGCGACCAGTCGAGCAATTGCGCGACGCTCGCCTCGTTGAGCTGGTCGCGCAGATGATGCGCGGTGACATAGGCGTCGGGGAAGGCGCGGTGGACGGGCAGGCCGCGGTCATGATCGAGCCCGTCGGGTTTGCGCCAGTAGCGCAGCACCTGGTTGGAGAAGCTCGGCGAATCGGGCCAGAGGCGCAGCGCGCATTTCCAGGTGCAGATCCACTCCTGACCATGGGTAAGATTAGGAGTGCAGAATTGCTGCTCGAAATCGGCGCGGTGCGCGGCGAGCGCGAGGCGGCGCGGATAAGGATCGAGCACGCGGCGGGCGACGTCGTGCCACCACGGCGCCTCGGCGACATGCTCGTCGAGGATATGGTGGATCGCCTGGGTGATCGGCGGGATGGCGCGGCCGGGGTTGACCAGGATCGCGCCGCCTTCGCCTTCCAATTCCCAGCGGCCATCCTGCTGGAGCGCGACGTCCTGCCAGCCGATCTCGCACACGCCATGCGCCGGCGGCGCGCTGCCGGTGGTTTCGAGGTCGATGACGCGGATGATCTGGGGGGTGGGTCGCATTATGCCCTAAATGGGCGCTTGCGGGCGATTATGCCAGTGCGAAGGGGGCGGCCCTGCCGTTCGTCGTCGGGATGACGATCGGGCGGACCTCACCGATACTCGTCGTCGTCGATGTCCATCTCGCGCACCCCGCGCAGGCGGCGGGCGCGGTCGACGAGCTTGCGCAGGCCTTCGCGGCGCTCGCGCGCGGCGGGGATGTCGCGCAGCACGAATTGCGCGTTGCCGGTGGTGCGGTCCGACGAGGTGATGGTGATCGTGCCGATGTCGGTGATCTGGTTGACCAGCGAATAGTCGACGCGCACGTCCTTGATCCGGTACAGTTCGATCTCGTCGATCGACTTCATGACGAGGCCGCGCTTCACGATCAGCCGCTGGTCGGTGATCTCATAGGACGCCGACAGATTCTGTAGCCAGCGCACCGCGATGACGATCAGGCCGACGCCGATCGCACAGGCGAGGATGGTCAGCCAGCCGGTGAAGCTGCCGAACAGCCAGCGATTGGTGCTCGAGCGGAAATTGTCGACCGGCCGTTCCGTGCTGTAGGTCCCCACCATAAGCCGACCCTATCCGGCGCGCCGCGGCTGTCAATCGCGTGTGACGCCCGACGCCGCCAGCGCCGCGTCGATCGCGGCGAGCAGCGCGTCGAGCCCGGCCTGATCGGCGGATTCGGCGCGGGCGGTGAGCACGTCCTGCGTGTTCGAGGCACGCAGCAGCCACCAGCCCCGCGGCGTCGTCACGCGGACGCCGTCGATCGCGATCACCGCCGTGCCGGCGGCTTCGAGGCGGGTGCGGACCTCGTCGATCACTGCGAACTTGCGCGCGGGATCGACCGGGAAGCGCAGGTCGGGGGTGTTGACGAGCGGCGGCATCGCGTCGCGTAATTGGGTGAGCGAGCGGCCGGACAGATGTACCGCGCGGATCAATTGCACCGCGGCGTGGAGCGCGTCGTCGAAGCCGTACCAATCGTGCGCGAAGAAGATATGGCCGCTGAGCTCGCCGGCGATCGGCGCGTGGTGCGCGAGCATCGCCTCCTTCATCAGGCTGTGGCCCGTCGCGCCCATCACCGGCGTACCGCCGAGCTCGGCGATGCGGTCGAAGACGAATTGCGAGGATTTGACGTCAGCGACGACGGTCGCGCCGGGCAGATCGGCGAGCACCGGCGCGATCAGCAGGCTGAGCAACTGGTCGCCCCACAGCACGCGGCCCGCGCCGTCGACCGCACCGATGCGGTCACCGTCGCCGTCGAAGGCGATGCCGAAGTCGAGTCCCTCGCGGCGGACCAGCGCCTTGAGGTCGTCGAGATTATGTTCCTCGGTCGGGTCGGGGTGGTGGTTGGGGAAGCGGCCGTCGACCTCGGTGTAGAGCAGATGATGCTCGCCGGGGAGCTGCGCGGTCAGCGCCTCGACCGCGGGGCCAGCGGCGCCGTTGCCGCAGTCCCAGCCGATCCGGTAGCTGCCGCCGCCGTGGCCGGCGAGGAGCCGCGCGACATAGGCGTCGAGCACGTCGGCGTCGGTGACGGTGCCGGCACCCGCGCTCCACGCGCCCGCGGCGGCGAGGCGGGCGAGATCCTGCACGTCGGCGCCGTAGAAGGAGCGGTGGCCGAGCACCATCTTGAAGCCGTTGTCGTCGCGCGGATTGTGGCTGCCGGTGACGTGGATGCCGGCGTCGACGCCGAGCGTCGCCTCGGCGAAATAGAGCATCGGCGTCGGGCCGATGCCGATCCGCACCACATCGACGCCGCCCGCGGTAAGGCCGGCGACCAGCGCCGCCTCGAGCTCGGGCGAGGACAGGCGGCCATCGCGGCCGACCGCGACGCGGTGGCCGCCGGCGGCGCGAACGCGGGTGGCGAAGCTGCGGCCGATCGCCGTGGCGTCGGGGGTGCCGAGGTTGCGGCCGACGGTGCCGCGCACATCATATTCCCGCAGGATCGCGGGCGACAGGACGTGGCTCATCCGCCGCGGCGCAGCGCGCCGAGCAGCAGGTCGCGCGCCGCGTTGATCTCGGTGCTCGCCGCCGCCGAGCCGCCGCGATCGGGATGCGCTTCGGCGAGCAGGCGGCGATGCGCGGCGCGGATCTCGCTTTCGTCGGCCCCGGCGCGCAGGCCGAGCACCCGGTGCGCGCGCTGCGTGTCGGTGAGCGTCGCGCGTTTGGGGGCGGGGCGGAGATAATGCCAGGCGAACCAGATCAATGCGATCGCGAGCAGCCACTTCATGCGGCGAACTGCGGCGCGGCGGGCTCGGGCAATTGCAGTGCGCTCATCATCTCGCGCAACTCCTGGCGCGAGGCGACGTGGCCGAGGCCCATCGCGCCGAATTCCTTCGAATCGATCATCGTCAGCCCGGCGGGGAACAGCTCGCGATAGATGACGCGTTCGCCGAGGCCGGGGATGATGCGGAAGCCGACGCGCTTGGCGAGCTGGCCGAGCGCATCCGACACGCGGCGCATGTTGCGCGCCTCGATATGCTGCAGGCGGTTGCGCAGCACGACCCAGTCGATCTGGGTGCCGTCGGCGCGGGCGCGCTGCTTGCGCGCGTCCCAGATCAGCTCCGAATAGAAACTCGGCCGGGTGACGTTGAACGTCTCGGGATCGACCTGGCCGATCAGGTCGAAGTCGACGAAACTGTCGTTCATCGGCGTGACCAGGGTGTTGGACAGCGCCGCAGCGGTGCGCGCGAAATAATCGTCGCGGCCGGGCGTGTCGATGATCAGGAAGTCGGCACCCTCCGACAGGCGCTGCCACGTCTCCTCGAACACCGACTCGCTCTCGCCGTCGTGCGTCGCGTGGATCGGCATCGGCAGGTCGCTGCCGGTCCGCTTGATCGTCGCGGCGCGGTTCTCGAGATAGCGGCCGACGGTACGCTGGCGATGGTCGAGGTCGAAACAGGCGACCTTGGCGCCCTTGGCGGCGAGCGCGATGGCGACGTGCACCGCCGTCGTCGACTTGCCGGTGCCGCCTTTTTCATTGGCGAAGACGATGACGTGTGGCCCTGCGGGCACGGTTCGTTCCTTATCGATGCTGGCGGGTTGCTCGGTCACGACGCTCTTCATAGAAGCCGCGCGCTCATTGTTCGAGGGATTAAACGGTGCTGACGGTTGGAGACCTGGACGGGCTGCGCGCGGCGGTCGCCGCATTCCGCGCCGACGGCGCGACGATCGCGCTGGTGCCGACGATGGGCGCGCTGCACGCCGGCCATATGGCGCTGGTCGAGGCGGCCCGCCGGCCGGGCACCAAGGTGATCGCCTCGATCTTCGTCAACCCCAGGCAATTCGGCCCGAACGAGGACCTCGCCCGCTATCCGCGGCGCGAGGCGGCCGACGCGCGACTGCTCGCCGAGGGTGGCTGCGACCTGCTGTGGCTGCCGCCGGTCGAGGTGATGTATCCGGCGGGCTTCGCGACCAACGTCGGCGTGACCGGGGTCAGCGACGGCTTCGACGGCGCGGCGCGGCCGGCCCATTTCGACGGCGTCGCCACGGTCGTCACCAAATTGTTCAACCAGACCGGTGCCGACATCGCCTATTTCGGCGAGAAGGACTTCCAGCAGCTCGCCGTGATCCGCCGCGTCGTCGCCGACCTCGACATGGCGATCGAGATCGTCGGGGTGCCGACGCAGCGCGACGACGACGGCCTCGCGCTGTCGTCGCGCAACATCTACCTCGACGACGAGCAGCGCGCCAAGGCGGTGGCGCTGCCGCGCGCGCTCGGCGTCGCGGCGCGGGCGGTGGGGCGCGGCGACGATGTCGAGACCGCGCTTGCCGAGGCGCGAGCGACGCTGACCGCGGCGGGGTTCGCGATCGATTACGTCGCGCTCGCCGATGCCGAGACGCTGGCCGAGTCGCCCGCGGCGGATCGCCCGCGCCGGCTGCTCGCCGCGGCGCGGATGGGCGCGACGCGGCTGATCGACAATGTCGCGATCGAGCCGATTGGCTAAAAAGCGCAGTTGCCGAGCCGTTAACCAATTGTCAGGACGAATCGCGGATGGTGCCCTCATGAACGATGGGGGCAAACCATGGGCAACAGTTTCAAGAGCGCACAAATCCTCATAGACAGCCGTATCGCCGACGCGATGCGCGGCCGGCCGGAGGCATTGTTCGACCTCGGCGTCTGCTACCAGACCGGCACCGCCGGCGCGGGCGTCGACCTGATCGAGGCACATAAATGGTTCAACCTCGCCGCGGTGGCGGGCTTCAGCGAAGCCGCTTATGCGCGCGCCGAGGTCGCCGACAACATGACCGCGCGCGAGATCGCGCTGGCGCAACGCCAGGCGCGCAACTGGCTGGGCATGACGCAGCGGCAGGCGGCGTAACCGACTCCGGGTGCGAGACCGCCCGCCCGACGGGCGGCGCCGGCCCATTGAAGGCGTTCGCGTCGCAATCGTCCCTGCACGGTGTCAGCCTCGTGTCGGGGACGGCGATCGCACAGCGCGCCGAAACCGGAGCAGGCGACGTTTCGTAACGAAACCTTGTCATCCGGCTGCTATCCTTGGCCGATGCAGCACCAGAGCCGCGGCCCATGTTCGCCATTTTCCTGACCCCTGCCTATGCGCCGTTCGCAATCGCATTCGTGGTGATGATCGGTATCGGGCTCATTGAGGCGATCGGCCTGGGGCTTGGCCATCTCGATGTGCATGCCGACCTGCACGCCGAGACGGACGGCGGCGGCGTGCTCGACTGGCTCGGGCTTGGCCATGAACTGCCGATCCTGATCTGGCTGACGTCGCTGCTCGGCTGCTTCACACTTGCCGGCATCGCCATCCAGCAGGGTGCGACGTTGGTGACGGGCAGCCCGCTCGGCTGGGGCGTGGCCTCTGGCGCCGCGCTGTTCGCCGGCGCCATGCTCAACACGCTGGCGGCCAACGGTCTCGCCCGCGTGATGCCGGGTTTCGAAAGCAGCGTGATCTCGACCGACGACTTGCTCCGCCGCCGCGGCACGATCCTGGAAGGCGTCGCGCGCCGCGGATCGCCGGCGCGCGCGAAGGTCGTCGATCAACACGGGCAGGCGCATTTCATCATGGTCGAGCCGCATGACGACAAGGACGCGATCGCCGCCGGCGAGACCGCGCTGATCGTCCGCCGCGACGGCACGATGTTCTATGCGCTGCCAGACACCAACGTGCTTCTGCAGCCGATCTGACCAACGCCAAACCGGGGAGGGGCTCATGCCCGCACAGCTACTGAACGTCCTGATCTACGCCGGCATCGTGCTGTTCGCGCTCGTCGTGATCGGTGTCATCCTGACCCGTCTTTACCGTCGCGCGACCAAGGACGTCGCATTGATCCGCACCGGCTTCGGCGGCGAGAAGGTCGTGCTCAACGGCGGCATCATGGTGATCCCCGTCCTGCACGAACTGATGCAGGTCCGGCTGACGACGGTGAAGCTGGAGGTGTCGCGCCTCAACAAGGATGCGCTGATCACGCTCGACAAACTGCGTGTCGATGTCGTCGGCCTGTTCCACATCAAGGTGAAGCCCGACGCGGAGTCGATCGCCGCGGCGGCGCAGACGCTCGGCGACTCGGTCAACAACCCCGATGCGGTGAAATCGCTCCTCGACGGCAAGCTGGTGTCGGCGTTGCGGTCGGTCGCGGCGACGATGACGATGGAGCACCTGCACGCCAATCGCGCCGACTTCATCCAGAAGGTGCAGGAAGCGCTGATGACCGACCTGGATATGAACGGCTTCCAGCTCGAATCGGTCAGTATCACGCATTTCGATCAGACCGCGTTCGAGCATTTCAACGAGAACAACGCCTTCGATGCCGAGGGGTTGACCGTGCTCACGCGGACCATCGAAGAGCGCAAGAAGATCCGTAACGACATCGTCGCCACCAATCGCGTCGAGATCGAACAGCGCAACCTCGATGCGAACAACCAGTCGCTCGAGATCGCGCAGGCCGCGGAACAGGCGCGGCTGACGCAGGAGCAGACGCTCTCCGCCCGACGCGCCGAGCAGGCGACGGCGATCGCCACCGCCGAAGCCGAGCAGACCCGGCTGGCCGAGATCGCACGCATCACCGCCAGCCAGGCGAAGACCGTCGCGCAGACCGAAGCGGACAAGGTGATCCAGACCGCGACGATCGCCCGAGACGGTGCGATCCAGACGGCGACGATCGAGCGCGACCGGACGATCGAGATCGCCCGGATCACCACCGCAGTACAGACCGCGCAGAAGTCCGAGGAGGAATCGACCGCGACCGCTGCCGCGAACGAAGCGCGTGCGCTCGCCGTACGCGCCGAGGAAAGCGTCGCCACCGCCAAGGCGACGGAGATCGCCAACCGCAACAAGAACGTCGCGGTGATCGCCGCCACCCAGCGCGCGCAGGAGGAAGCGGTCGGCATCACCGTCGCCGCGACCGCCGAGAAGGAGGCCGCCGAGGCGCGCGCCAGTGCGCTCCGCACGGAGGCGACCGCCGAAGCCGATGCGGAGAAGGCGCGTGCAGAAGGACGCGAGGCGGCGTTCAAGGTCGATGCCGCCGGTCAGGCTTCGCTGAACGAGGCGACCAATCTGCTGAGCGATGCGCAAACCGCGCTGCTGATCCGCCGCGCGATGCTCGACGCGCTGCCGGCGATCATCGCCGCGGCAAGCAAGCCGATCGAGAACATCGACAAGATCAGCATCGTCGATGCTCGCGGGCTGCATGGCGACGGCAGCGGTGCCGGCGACGGCGCAGCGGGCGGGGGGCAGGGCAATCTCGCCGATGCCGCGGTGGCCGCGGCGATGCGCTATCGCGTCGGCGGGCCGCTCATCGACGGTTTGATGGCCGAACTCGGCATGACCGGCAATTCGTTGAACGGCATGCTGGCCGGAAGCAATGGTGACGGCGCGGCGCCGCGCAGCCCCGCGGCCGAAGGCCGTCCGGCGACGTTGAACGGCGGTTCGGGCGGCGGGCCGGCCTGAACGGGGTTGCCGTTCACGGCGCGTGGCGGCCCGCCTGCTGCCCGGCGGCATGCGTCAGACGGTCCCAATTGCCGTGGGCGAATGCCTGTCGTGCGGCGTCGTCGAGCCCGACCGTGTCGAGGAAATGGCGGGGCGCACCGCCTTCCTTATATTGATACGGGAAATCGGTGGAGAACAGCAGGCGCTCGGGACCGACGATCTCGAGGCAGCGGTGAAGATAGGTCTCGCTCCACATGCCGCTGCCGGTGACGTACAAATTGGTGCGGGCATAGTCCGACAAGGACCGTTGCAGATCGAGCGCGCGCGCGAAGACCGCCGATGTCCGCTCCAGATAGAAGAGCACCACCTCGCCCCAATGGCCGAGGATGATCTGCAAGTCGGGCAGCGCATCGAACACGCCGGCTGCGGCCAGACGCAGCCATTGCAGGCCCGCCTCATAATGCCAGCCGAGGCCGAACGCCGCCAAAGCGAGGTCGGCGGTTTCGCCGATCCCCGAATAATTGGCCTGACGCACCTCCGCCAGCGGGGTCTGCGGATGGATGAACAGCGGCACCTGCAGCTCTGCCGCCTTGGCGAGCAGCGGGCGCAGCGCGGGATGATCGAGATGCCGCTCTCGCGTGCGGCCGCAGAGCAGCGCACCCTTCAATCCGAGATCGCGGACCGCGCGCTCGAGTTCGCGCGGGGCGGCGTCCGTGTCCGGCGTCGGCACGGCGGCCAGGCCCTGAAAGCGGTCGGGATGGCGGGTACAGGTTTCGGCGATCAGGTCGTTGACCCTCTGCGCCGTTTCGACCGCGGCGGCGGGGGCGAGATTGTGCAGCCCGGGCGTGGTGAGCGAGAGCACCTGTACGTCGACGCCCTGCTCGTCCATCAGCGCGATCCGGCCGTCGCCGAGATCCGCGAGGCGGCGGCCGTTTTCGCCGCCATCGGCGAAGGCCGAGACCGGATCGTACGGCGGCGGCGCGGCGTCCCAGGCGTCGCGGACGAATGGGGGCAGGATATGCTCTTCGATCGCGATCAGGCGCATGGGCAATCTCCCGGCAAGGTCAGCCTCGCTCAACGAGGCGCCGCGGCATTCGTTGCTGCCGGCACGAGCGCCTGCCGGATCGGCTCCACCCAGCGGTCGCGGTCGATGTCGTACAGGATGAAGTCGCTGTCGAACTGCCAATAGGCCCAGGGGAAGCCGTGCGCCTCTGCTTCGTGGCGGACGGTCGCGGTGTAGCGGGCGCGGGCCGCCATCGGCGTGCCGCTTTTCTCATAGGCGCCGAATTCGCCCATCAATACCGGGCGATCGTTCGCCTTCGACCATGCGCCGACCGTGTCATAGTCGGCCTTGATCCGCCGTTCGTCCGCGGCGGTGAAGGGCACGTTCTTCACGGCGGTCAGCTCGGGCGCCCAGGGCGCGCCCTGATGGGTGAAGCGGAACGGCTCGTAGGAGTGGAAGGTGACGAGGATGTTGCGGTCGGCCGCGGGCAGCTCGAGCCTGGGCAGTTCCTCGAGATTGTTCCAGCGGCTCGGGCCGATCACCAGCGTGCGGTCGGGGTTCGTGCGGCGAACGAGGGGGATGAGCGTGCGTAGCATCGCATTCCAGCGCGCGGCGTCGAGCGGCGCGTGCGGTTCGTTGAGCAATTCGAACAGCACGGACGGCGGCGCGTCGCGATAGCGTTCACCGATCTGCGTCCAGAAGGCGACCAATTTGGGTTCGCACGCGTCCGGCGCTTTGGAACAGGCGTTGAAATCGTGTTCGTCGATGATGGCGCCCAGCCCCGCGGCGCTCGCCTCGCGGACCATGCGGTCGAGCGTCGCGAGCCATTGCGGGTCGAGCCGGTTCTGCGCGTCCATATGGCCGAACGACTGGAGGACGATCCGGACGAAATCGAAGCCGCCCTGCCGGATGATCCGGAAGTGGCGCGTCTTGAACCGCGCCTTGGCCGCGTCGCGCCATAGCGGGTCGTAGCCGAGGATGTTGACGCCGCGGTGCAGGCGCGCCGCGGTGCGCCACGCGGGACCGGTCCCCGTCGTTGCGGCGGGCGCGGATTGCGCGGTCGCCTGACCCGCCGCGATCGCCGGAGCGACCGTGGGCGTGGTGAGGATCAGGGCCAATGTCAGTAACTTACATGTGAACCGCACGGCGCTGATCCTTCGGCAAGGCGAGAATAGGATCGGTAGACGATCCGGCGGAAGCTGTCCTCTTATTCGATGCGGCGGGCGGTGGTCGGCCGCTTGCGCTGGTGGCGGGCAGACGCCATGGCCTGTGGATGCGCAGCCTGACCCCGTTCGCCGTCCTGCTTCTGCTGCCCGCGATGGGCAGCGCCCAATCGCTCGCGCAGGAGCGCTGGGACGTCACGTCGACGGTGGTCGATCTGACCGTGCCCGGTGCACCCGGTTTCCTGCTGCGGATGGCCAAGGGCAAATCGCGCGCGGAGCATAAGTGCGTCGCGCCCGGGCAAAGCGTCGCGGCCTTGCTGGCACCCGATCCGAAGGCGCGATGCCGGGTCGACAAGCAGCAGATCGCCGATGGCCGCTACACCCAGGCGCTGACCTGTCCGCAGAAGAACGGTGCGCCGATGCAGGTCAGCCGCGCCGGAACCTATACCGCGGGTGGCTTCGTCGGCCGCGCCGAGATGACCGGTCAGACGGCCAAGGGCAGAATGAATGTCGTCCTCGATCAGCGGGCGGCCCGGGTCGCCGGCAGCTGCAAGGGCTGACGACGGGGCAGGCCGTCCCTTGGCGTCGGTCGCCCCGGCGGAATCACCGATCGTCGGGGATGTCGGCGATCTCGTTGTCGGACAGGCCGGCGCTTTCGTCGCGCAGGAAGCGCAGCAGTTCCGCCACCTCGGGCGGCCCGAAGCGGAGGCCGAGGTCGTCCATCTGGATGAAGATCGCCTGCTGCCTGTCCGGTGACATCGCCGCGACGACATCGACGCAGTCCGCCAGCGTGCCTTGGCCCACGACGTCCGACATCGCCTCGGTATCGCCTTCGATGGCGTAGATCGTCGCGGGTTCGCTTAACGGATAGGTTGTCATCGCTGCTCCAGTCGGTCGCTGTCGGGACGATAACGTGCGGGAGCTGGAATGGACGCAGGCGCTGCGCCGCGTTTGGAGAAGGTCGTCGGGCTCTTTAGGTCGTATCGACGTTCAGGGTTGCAAAAAGTCCTCCCCCGCCAGGGGGAGGAATTGACGGTGTCAAACCTACACGTCCAGATTGGCGACGTTCAGCGCGTTGTCCTGGATGAATTCGCGGCGGGGTTCGACGACTTCGCCCATCAGCTGGGTGAAGATCACGTCGGCGGCCGAGACGTCTTCCGAGGTGACGCGCAGCATCGTGCGGTTCGAGGGATCGAGCGTTGTCTCCCACAATTGGTCGGCGTTCATCTCGCCGAGCCCCTTGTAGCGCTGGATCGCCAGACCCTTGCGGCCCGCGGCGAGGATCGCGTCGAGCAATTGCGACGGCCGCGCGACGAGACTTTCGCCGCGCGAGACGGTGGTGGTGACGCTGCCGATCTGGCCGGCATTCTCCTCGGCTTCCTCGCCGCCGTCCGCGGCCGGCTCCGGGTCGGCCGCGGTGGCGGCGAGGCCCTTGAGCGGGATCAGCTTGCCCGCCGCGACGAAGCTTTCCGCCTGTTCGGCGGCGAGGCCGTGCAGCTTGCGCGCCTCGGCGCTGGCGAGGAAGGTCGCCTCGACGATGTGATGGTCGGTGACGCCGCGCCACAGCCGTTCGAAGTGGATGCCGCCGTCCTCGGTCAGCCGCGCGGTCCAGCGCGCCTCCTCGTCGCCCGATTCGAGCCGGCGGACGACCTCGGCGACCGTCGCCGCGCGCTGGTCGCGGGTGAAGCTGGGGTCGAGCGCGCCGGCGAGCGCCAGCACCTCGATGATCACCGGGTCGTAGCGCCGCGGCACGTAGCGCATCAGCGTGCGCATGCGGCGGGCATGATCGAGCAGGCTCTTGAGATCGGCGCCCGAGCGCGTGCCGCTCGGCGCGTCGAACACCATCGACGAGACGCCGGCGTCGACGAGATATTCGTCGAGCGCGGCATCGTCCTTGAGATAGACTTCCGACCGGCCCTTGGTCGCCTTGTAGAGCGGCGGCTGCGCGATGAAGAGGTGACCGCGGGTGATCAGCTCGGGCATCTGGCGGTAGAAGAAGGTCAGCAGTAGCGTCCGGATATGCGCGCCGTCGACGTCGGCGTCGGTCATGATGACGATCTTGTGGTAGCGCAATTTGTCGGCGTTGAAGTCGTCGCGGCCGATGCCGGTGCCCATCGCCTGGATCAGCGTGCCGATCTCGCGGCTGGCGATCATCCGGTCGAAGCGTGCGCGTTCGGTGTTTAGGATCTTGCCGCGCAGCGGGAGGATCGCCTGGAAGTGGCGATCGCGGCCCTGCTTGGCCGAGCCGCCGGCCGAATCGCCCTCGACGAGGAACAGCTCGGACTTGGCCGGGTCTTTTTCCTGGCAGTCGGCGAGCTTGCCGGGCAGCGAGGCGATGTCCATCACACCCTTGCGCCGGGTCAGCTCGCGGGCCTTCTTGGCGGCCTCGCGTGCGGCGGCGGCATCGATGATCTTGCCGACGATCGAGCGGCCGTGGGCGGGGTTTTCTTCCAGCCATTCGGCGAGCTTGTCGGCCATCAGCGATTCGAGCGGCTGGCGCACCTCGGACGAGACGAGCTTGTCCTTGGTCTGGCTGCTGAACTTGGGATCGGGCAGCTTGACCGAGACGATCGCGGTCAGCCCCTCGCGCATGTCGTCGCCGGTGAGCGTCACCTTCTCCTTCTTCAGCATCCCCGACTTTTCCGCATAATTGTTGAGCGTGCGGGTCAGCGCGGCGCGGAAGGCGGCGAGGTGGGTGCCGCCGTCGCGCTGCGGGATGTTGTTGGTGAAGGCGAGGACGTTCTCGTAATAGGAATCATTCCACTCGAGCGCGACGTCGATGCCGACCTCGTCGCGCTGGCCGTGGATCGCGATCGGTTCGGGGAAGAGCGGCGTCTTGGCGCGGTCGAGCCACTTCACGAACGCGGCGATGCCGCCCTCGTAATAGAGCTCCACCGTCTTGGGCTCGTCGTGACGCGCGTCGGTGAGGAACAGGCGGACGCCCGAATTGAGGAAGGCCAGCTCGCGATAGCGGTGCTCGAGCTTCTCGAAGTCGAATTCGGTGATCTTGAACGTGGCGGGCGAGGGCAGGAAGGTGACGCGCGTCCCCTTCTGGCCGGGCGCGGCGGGGCCGACGACCTTGAGCGGCGCGACCGCATCGCCGAAGGCGAAGCGCATGTAATGCTCCTCGCCGTCGCGCCAGATGGTGAGGTCGAGGAATTCGCTGAGCGCGTTGACGACCGAGACGCCGACGCCGTGCAGGCCGCCCGACACCTTATAGGCATTGTCGTCGCTGGTATTCTCGAACTTGCCGCCGGCGTGGAGCTGGGTCATGATGACCTCGGCCGCGGAGACGCCTTCCTCGGGGTGGATGCCGGTCGGGATGCCGCGGCCGTTGTCGGTGACGCTGACCGACCCGTCGGCGTTCAATTGGATGTCGATCCGGTCGCAATGGCCGGCGAGCGCCTCGTCGATCGCATTGTCGCTGACCTCGAACACCATATGGTGGAGGCCCGATCCGTCGTCGGTATCGCCGATATACATGCCCGGCCGCTTGCGCACCGCGTCGAGGCCCTTCAGCACCTTGATCGACGAGGCGCCGTATTCGTTCGCATTCTGGGGTTCTGCCATGGCGAGGATATAGGGATTGCGGGGGCGGAACGAAAGCGAAATGGGCGGGCGCGGGTGGGCACTCTCCTGCCGCATCCCGCGCGCCCCATTCGTCATCCCGGCGGAAGCCGGGACCCATGGTCATGCTGCCGTTGACGGTGATCCGCCTGACGGCTGTTCCGTTTCCATGGGTCCCGGCGTCCGCCGGGATGACGAAAGGGGGGGCGCTCTACCCCAGTTCCACGCGCGTCGCGTCGTCGCCGATTGCCGCGAAAAGCGCGGGTTCTGTCCCCGTCATCCACACCTGCCCGTGGCCCGACAGCCGTTCGAACAGCGCGGCGCGGCGGATGGGATCGAGATGCGCGGCGATCTCGTCGAGGAGGAGGATCGGGGCGTGGCCGGTGCGCTGCGCGACGAGTTCGGCATGGGCGAGGACGATGCCGAGCAGTAGCGCCTTCTGCTCGCCGGTCGAGGCGAGCGCCGCCGCCTGCGCCTTGCCGAGATGCGTCACGGCAAGATCGGCGCGGTGCGGACCGGCGAGCGCGCGGCCGGCGGCGGCGTCGCGTGAGCGGCCCTGGCGCAGCGCGTCGAGCAATTGCGCGCCATCACCGCGCCAGCCCTCCAGCGCCACCGCAGCACGCGCGAACGGGCCGTCGGGCTGGTCGGCGAGCCGCTCGCCGAGCAGCGTGACGGTGGTGCGCCGCGCGGTCTCGATCGCGCCGCCATGGTCGGCCATCTGCGTCTCCAGCGCGGTCAGCCAATCGGGATCGGCCGGCACGTCGGCGGCGAGCAGGCGGTTGCGCGCCCGCATCGCCGCTTCGTAGCGTGCGGCATGATGCGCATGGGCGGGGAGCAGCGCCAGCGTCAGCCGGTCGAGGAAGCGGCGGCGCTCGCCCGCGGGCTCGACGAACAGCCGGTCCATCGCCGGGGTCAGCCACAGCACGGTCAGCCATTCGGCGAGCGTGTTGGCGGTGGCGGTGGCGCCCTGGATGCGCAACTGGCGGCGCTCGGGCGCCGCGGCGAGCGTGCCGGTCGCGATCTCGACGTCGCCGCCGGGCGCGGCGAGCGTCGCGGCGATGCCGAAGCCGCCCGCGCCGCCCTGCCGCTGCATGTCGGCGAGCGGCGCACGGCGCAACCCGCGGCCGGGCGATAGCAGCGACACCGCCTCGAGCACGTTGGTCTTGCCCGCGCCATTCTCACCGGTGAGCACGACGAAGCCGGGGCCGGGGGCGAGCGCCAGGCCCGCATGGTTGCGGTAATCGGTCAGGACCAGGCGCGACAGCATCGTCCGCCCGCCTATAGCAAAGCGGCGATGCGGCAAATCGCCGTCATCGGCCGCGTATCCCGGCGTATCCGTTTGATCGGCAAGGAACGGATGCGACATGGGCCGGTTGCGACGGCATGACCGACACCCCTTCCGCCGCGCCGCTTGCCGGTCGGCACATCCTGATCGTCGAGGACGAATGGCTGCTAGCCGATCATCTCGACGGGATCGTCACCGAGGCCGGCGGCACGGTACTGGGTCCGTTCGCCACCGCCGACCAGGCACTGGCGGCCCTCGCCGGCGACGCACCGCGGCCGGACGCGGCGACGCTCAACGTCGTGCTGCTGGATCATATGTCGTTCGACGTCGCCGACCGGCTCGGCGCGCTGGCGATCCCCTATACCTTCCTGTCCGCCAATCGGCCGTACAGCTTGCCCGAGCGGTTCCGGACGACTCCGCTGCTCGGCAAGCCGTTCGGCGATTGGCAGGTGGTCGCGGCGCTGGTCGCGCTGCTGGATCAGGCGGAACCCGCCCGGACCCGCACCGTTGGATGAGCGAACAGCAGCAACCGGGATTCTTTGCGATGGATTACAAGAAGATCGGCTTCGGCCTCGGCGCCTTCGCGGCAGGTGCGGCGGCATGGACCGCGGCGACGGCGGCATTCGGCCCCAAGCCCGGCTCGCGCCCGCGCCGGCTGGCGGACGACGCGGGCGCGGGCGCGGTGCCGGGCGACAGCACGACCAGCCCGATCGCGCCGCGGCCGGCGACGATGGCCGCCGCGCCCGTCGGCATGGCCGAGACCGAAAAGCATTTCGAGGAGCAGCCGGGCAATCCGGCGGCCGAACACGTGCCGACCGATCTGATGGGCGACGCGCATCCCGGCAACGACAGCCGCGCGGTCGAGGCGTTCCGTCCCGACCCCACCGCGGTGCCGACCGAGGAAGAGCGGGAGGCACTGCGGCCGGCGACCGGGCCGGCGCCGACGCTGGTGGCCGATCGCGGCAGCGGGTTCAGCGAGGCGACCGGCGCCGCCTGAGTCATCCGGTGCTCCTGCGGAAGCAAGAGCACCGGCGTTCCGGACGTCATCAGACGGTGTTCTGCTTGGCCCTGGGCTCCTGCCTCCGCAGGAGCACTGGCTGCGTAGACGATGGCCGAACCTGCCCTTCACCTGACTGAGCCCCGGTCTTTGCCGGAATATATGCTCGCAGGCGTCCGCAGCGCTGTCAGTCGTTGCCGAGCAGCGAGGATTTGCGGGGGATCGTCTCGCCCTGCGGCTGGTCCTTGTCGAGCGTGTCGCTCGGGCGGCGGGCGTCGCCGCCGCGTTGATGCCCGGTGGACAAATTGGGCTCGGACGTCTCGGTGGTCGGCTTGGTGTCGTCGGTCATCGTCGCTTCCTCTCGCGACCTCAACCGCCGGGTCGCGCGCTGCGTTCCGCCGACGACGGGTTGATCCAGGTTGCAACCAAAACGGTGCAGGGGACATTCTTCCTGTCATCTGAAGCAAATGGGAGGATGTCATGCGGATACCCTTGTTGGCGGCGACGATCGCCGCGACCGCACTTGCGGGATGCTCGACGTCCGGCACGGACGGTCGCTATCGGGGCTATAGCCGGTACGACTACAACCGGGTCGACCCGGCGTACGGCGGCTATTACGCCGACCGTTATTATGCCGACGGTCCGCGGTATCGCGAGCGCCGCCTGTCGTCGCGCGACCGGATCTATCGCGGCGAGAACGGCCAATATTATTGCCGCCGCAACGACGGGACGACCGGGCTGATCGTCGGCGGCCTCGCCGGCGGCGTGCTCGGCAACATCATCGCGCCGGGCAATTCGGGGCTGCTCGGCACGTTGCTGGGCGGCGCGGCGGGTGCGGCGGTGGGACGGTCGGTCGATCGCAACAACGTACGCTGCCGATAACGCAACGCGGCGGAGCGCGGCGATCCGCGTTCCGCTTGCGGCGCGGCGGCGAGGCGCTAAGCGTCTGGAATAGTGCCTGACCCGCCGGAGTTCCGATGCGCCTGATCCTCGCCGCCGCCCTGCTCGCCTCCACCTCGCCCGCCGCCGCGCAGGCGCTGCATCAATATGGAGCGCTGGCGATCTCGCCGACGGGCGACCGGGTCGCGGCGGTCGAGAGCGCCGGCGGTCATGGCGTGGTGACGGTGCGCGGCACCGCCGACGGCCGCGTGCTGCGGACGATCGATCCGTGCAAGACGTGCAGCTATTCGGGGCTGACCTTCGCGCCCAATGGCGATCTCGTCTTCCTCGTCCGCGACACCGCCGCGGTGCGGTTGAGCTACGCCGATGCGATGACGACGCGGACGATCGCGACGATCCCCGGCATCGCGCAGACGCCGCGCGTCTCGCCCGACGGCACGCGGATCGCGCTGCTGGTGACGCTGGGCGCCGCCAAGGAATCGGGCGCGACGCAGGCGGGCGTGCGGATGATCGGCGAGATCGGCGAGAAGAACGACGAGCAACGGCTCGCGGTGTTCGACATCGGCAAGCCCGCGACGACGGTGACGCCGCTGTCGCCCGCCGGGCGCTACGTCTACGAATATGACTGGACCCCGGACGGGCGCGGCTTCGTCGCGACCACCGCGCTCGGCAATGGCGACAACAATTGGTGGGTGGCGACGCTGGATGCGATCGACGCGCGGACCGGGGCGGTGCGCCCGATCGCCAAGCCGGTGACGCAGCTCAACCAGCCGCGCGTCTCGCCGGACGGGCGGACGGTCGCCTATGTCGGCGGCTTGATGAGCGATTTCGGCTCGATCGGCGGCGACGTCTTCACCGTGCCGCTCGCCGGCGGCACGCCGCGCAACATCACCGCCGGCGCCAAGTCGACGGTCACCACGATCGACTGGACCGCGGGCGGGCTGCGCACCGTGACGCTGGCCGGGGACCGCATCCAGTTCGGCACGCTGACGCCGGGCCAGCCGGTCGCGCCGGGCTTCGCCAAACCGGCGAGCAGTGCGGCGGGCGACGGCCGCGCGGTCTTCTCCGCCGATGGCCGCGTCGCCGCGGCGGTGGTGCAGGATTACGAGCACGCGCCGGCGATCTATGCCGGGCCGGTGGCGGCGCAGGCGAACGGCGTGCGGCAGATCACCCACGACAACGACGCCGCCCCGGCCTTGGCGAGCGCGCGCAGCATCGCCTGGCAGAACGAAGGCTATGACGTGCAGGGCTGGCTGCTCGCGCCGCGCACCGCGCCCGCCGGCAAGGCGCCGATGATCACGATGGTGCACGGCGGTCCGTCGGCGGCGTCGATGCCGGGCTATGTCTCGGCGGGGTCGATGAACGGCGCGCTGTTGAAGGCGGGCTATTACGTCTTCCTGCCCAATCCGCGCGGCAGCTTCGGCCAGGGCGAGGCGTTCACCGCCGCCAACAAGCGCGACTTCGGCGGCGGCGACCTGCGCGACATCCTCGCCGGGATCGATGCGGTCGAGCGCGTCGCGCCGGTCGACGATGCGCGGCTGGGTCTCGGTGGGTGCAGCTATGGCGGGTTCATGGCGATGTGGACCAACACCCAGACCAACCGGTTCAAGGCGATCGTCGCCGGTGCCGGCCTGTCCAACTGGGTGAGCTATTACGGCACCAACGGCATCGACCAATGGCTGCTGCCGTTCTTCGGCAAGACGATGTACGACGACATCAAGGCCTATGAGGACGTGTCGGCGGTCTATCAGGCGAAGAAGGCGAAGACGCCGACCTTCATCTACGTCGGCGAGCGCGACATCGAGGTGCCGCCGACCCAGTCGATCGAATGGTGGCACGCGCTGAAGGATCGCGGCGTACCGGTCAGCCTGGTGATCTATCCCGACGCGGGCCATTGCGTGACCGCGCCGGAGCAGGCGAGCGACGTGCGCGCGCGCGCGATCGCGTGGTTCGATACATATGTGAAGGCGGCGAAATAGGGGCGGCGGCGCTCCAGGCGCGCGCCTAGAACAGCGGCTTGCCCGAATCCTTCCATTTGTCGAGCACGGTCGCGGCGGGCGGCAGCATGTCGGGCGGCGGCGTGGCGGCAGGTTGCGGCGCGCCCGGCGCGACCGGGAGCGGCGCGGCGGCGGCGATCAGCGATGGCGGCGGCACGACCGGCGGCGCGGCGAGGCGCAGGTGCGGACCGGGCATCGGCTCGCCGCCGCGGTAGTTCCGGGCGAAGGCGGCGCTGGTGCCCCAGAAGCCTTTCCAGCGGTGGAACAGATGTGCGCCGACGACGTCGGTCATCACCATCGCCCGGTTCCACGCCGGGGTCACCGCATAGGTATGGTAATGCGTGGCGAGGCCGACCGGCGCATAGACATAGCCGGCGAGCGCCATCGCCGCATGCCGCGCCGCGCGCGCCCAGGCGGCGCGCGCCGGCACCCGCGCCATCGCGCCGTCGCAGGCGAAGCTGAACTGGCAACCGGCACGCTCGGAGCCCTGATAGACGACTCCGCACACCGTCGGCGGGAAAGCGGGGTGGCGGGCGCGGTTGAGGATCACCTGCGCGACGGCGGACTGGCCGGCGTCGGATTCGGACGCCGCCTCGTAATAGATCGCCGCGGTGAGGCATTCGAGCGCGCGCGACCGGTCGAGCCCGGTCGCCGCGCTGGTCGAGAAGGGCGCGGCGCCGCTGCCGCTGCGCAGCGCCGCGGCGAGGACGGCGGCCGAGACGGGCAGCGCGGGCAGAGCGGTGGTGCCGGTGACGCCTTCCGCCGGCGCGGCGCTCTCGCCCGCGGCGGGCGTGGTGGCGGCGGCGTAGAGCAGCGCGGCGCCGGGGAAATGATCCTCCGCCTCATACCCGGCGGGCGCGGGCAGCGGCGGCGCGACGACGCCATGCGCGGCGATCGCGCGCCACGCCGCCTGCGCCGCCAGCAGCACGGCGAGCGCGAGGCATAGCGCGACCAGCGCCAGCCACAGGCGCGTCATCGTCCGGATCGTCCCCATCGGCACCCGCATTACGCGCCAATAGCTTACATCGGGTTTCGCGTCCGCGGGGATTGCGGATGCACCACGCGCATCGGTGTTCACGGGTGGTGCCGGTGACGAATCCTCCCGTCACCCCGGGCTCGACCCGGGGTCCCGCTTCTTCCTCATCGGTACCCGTAAAGGACGTAGCGGGACCCCGGATCACGTCCGGGGTGACGGCGGAATGGCGCTTGTGGGGGCGCCTCCGTCGAGCCCCCCTTACTTCAGCGTCGGGCTGTCGAGGTTGAGTTGCGCTTCGGTCAGCGTCTGCGTGTCGGGGCGCGCGGCTTTCAGCGGCGTGAGGAACTGCTTGGCGTCGCCGACGATCGCGACGCTCGCCGCCTTGGGATCGAGCAGCGCCGCCGCCGCCGATTGCACCGCGGCGGGGGTCACCGCCTCGACCTTGCCGGTATAGGCCTGCAATTCGGTGAGCGGCACGTCGTCGAGGACGTAGCTGCCGAGGATGCCGGCGATGCCACCGGTCGTCTCGACGGTGCGGCCGAAATTGCCGACCAGCACCGCCTTGCGCGTCGCCAGTTCCGCCTCGGGCACCGGCGCCGCACCCATCCGCGCCATCTCGGCGGTGATCAGCGTCACCACCTCCGCCGCGGTCGGGTTCTTGGTCTGGGTGCGCGCAGAAAATTCGCCGGCGAGGCGGCCGCCGCCGACCCCGCTCGACGCGCCGTAAGCGAGGCCGCGCTTGATCCGCACCTCCTGGTTGAGCCGCGACGAGAAGCCGCCGCCGAGCACGGTGTTGGCGACCGCCAACGGATAATAGCGCGGGTCGGCGCGCGGGATCGCCGGCCGCTCGACGACGACGCCCGCCTGGCCGGCGCCGGGCATGTCGACGACGATCGTGCGCGGCGCCGGGAAGGCGGCGACGGCGATCGGCGCGGCCGGCGCGCCGGCGGGGGCACGCCACTGGCCGAGCTGCGCCTCGGCGAGCGCCTTGGCCTGTGCCGGGGTGACGTCGCCGACGAGGATCAGCGTCGCCTGATCGGGGCGCCACGTGCGCGCATAAGCGGCGGTGACGTCGCCGCGGGTGATCGCCTTCAGCGATCTCGGTGTGCCGCCGCCCGGCGCGCCGAACGGCGAGGCGCCGAAGGTGGCGCGGTCGGCGACCATCGCGGCGAGCTGCGCCGGGTCCTTGACCGCGACGGTGACCGCATCGACCTGCTGCGCGCGGGCACGGTCGAGCTCGTCGGGCGCGAACACCGGGTGCGTCGCGACATCGGCGAGGATCGTCATCGCCGGGGCGAGCTGGTCCGACTTGACCGTCACCGAGACGGTGCCGCCCTCCTGATCCGAGCCGGCGCCGATCGATCCGCCGAGGCTTTCGACCTGCCGCGCGATCTCGGTCGCCGAGCGGGTGGTGGTGCCCTTGGTCATCAGGCTGGCGGCAAGACTGCTGACGCCCGAGCGGTCGACCGGATCGAGCACCTCGCCGCCGGTCGCGACGAGATAGGCGGTGGCGATCGGCAGCTCGTGACGCGCGACGGTGATGACGCGCAGGCCGTTGGCGAGCCGCGTCTCGACCGGCTGCGGCAGGTTCGCCTTGACCGGCGCGGCGGGGGCGGGCGGCTGGATGCGCTCGCTCTCGGGCGCGGGGGTGACGATCGCGATCTGCGCCGGCGGGGTGAGCGGCGCGGTCTGCACCGTCGGAGCGATCGCAATCGTGTCGCCGCTCCGGCCGGCGGGCTTGGCGGTGTCGGGCAGGTAGCGGATCGTCGCCGACTGGGCGTCGCCGAGATATTTGCGCGCGACGCGCTGGACGTCGGCGGCGCTGACCCGGGCGATCTCGGCGAGCTGACGGTCGGCAGCGCGGGGGTCGCCGTCGATGATCACCGACGAGGCGAGGATGCGTGCCTTGCCCTCGGCGGTCTCGCGGCTGCGGATCGCCGAGGTCAGGATCTCGTTCTTCGCCTCGGCGAGTTCGGCGGCGGTGACCGGCGCATCGCGGAAGCGCGCGATCTCGCGCTTGAGCGCACTCTCGCCCTGCTCGACCGTCTTGCCACCGGCGAGGATCGCATAAGCGATCAGATTGCCGGTGCCCTGTTTGCTGTCGAGGAAGGACGAGGCGTCCTGCGCGAGCTGGTCGCGGTAGACGAGGCTTTCGTAGAGCCGGCTGCTCTCGCCGGTCGACAGGATCGTCTGGAGCACGGTGAGCGCCGGAATGTCGGCCTCGCGGTCGGCGGGGACGTGCCAGCTCATCAGCACCGCGGGCAGCGGCGTATTGGGTTCGTAGACGGTGTAGTCGACCGCCTTGGTGCGCGGCGGCTCCTGCACCGCGACGCGCGGAATGGTCGCGGCGGGCTTGGCGATCTTGCTGAAATACTGGTCGATCCACGCATTCAGCTGCGCCGGATCGAAATTGCCCGAGACGACGAGGATCGCATTGTCGGGCCGGTAATAGGTCGCGTGGAAGGCGCGGACGTCGTCGATCGACGCGGCTTCGAGATTCTCGATGCTGCCGATCGTCGAGCGCGCATAGGGATGCGTGGTATAGGCCGCGGCCGACAGATAGGTGGAGAACAGCTTGCCATAGGGCCTCGCGAGCGTCGACTGGCGCAGCTCCTCCTTCACCACGTCGCGTTCGGAGGCGAAGCTCTTCGGCTCGACGACGAGGCTCGCCATCCGGTCGGCCTCGGCGAACAGCAGCCGTTGCAGGTGGTTGGCGGGAATGACCTCGAAATAATTGGTGTAATCGTCGTTGGTCGAGGCGTTGTTGTAGCCGCCGACGTCCTCGGTCAGCCGGTCCATCTGTTCGGAGACGAGGTTGCGCGTCGCCTTGAACATCAGATGTTCGAACATGTGCGCGAAGCCCGAGCGGCCGCGCGGATCGTCCTTCGAGCCGACGTCGTACCAGACCTGCACCGCGACGTTGGGCGTGCCGGTGTCGCGCAATGCATAGACGCGCAGGCCGTTGGCCAGCGTCCGCTCGGTGAAGGCGATCGGCTTGACCGACGCGGTGTTGGCGCGCGGGGTTGCGGTCTGGGCGGTGGCGGCGAGGGGCAGGAGCGCGGCCCCGAGCAACAGGGCGGCACGAACGAGGCGCATGGATCGGGGCTCCGGCTGGGCAGATAGGATGGCGGCGAGTTGAGCCGCAGCCGGGAGCGGTGTCAATCGCGCAGGCTTCCATCATGGCCGAAGCGAGATGACGCCGAATTCATCTAATGGGTAAGTTGTTGATCTTGCTTTGCTATACTTGCCGCTTCCAGGATTGGCCGCAATCGGGGTGGCGGGGCGATGGGTCTAATTTGGCTTGTTCGGGTTTAGCGCCACGAACCGAAGGACGTGGGCCATGGCATCGAGCGCAATTCCCGTTTCGCGATCCGCATCGTCCGACGAGACGGGGCGCGCCAGGACGGCATTGCAGGCGCTCAACTTCTTCATGGCGGACATGCAGGCGGGAATCGGGCCGTTCCTCGGCGTGTTCCTGCAGCAGCGCGGCTGGACCGCGGGGCCGATCGGCACGGTGATGTCGGCGGGCGGGGTCGCCGGCATGGTGATGACCGTGCCGGCCGGCGCGTTCATCGACCATACCGAGAAGAAGCGGTTGGTGGTGATCGTCACCGGCAACTGCACGGTGATGGCGTCGTTCCTGATCCTGCTGTCGCAATCGGGCTGGGTGGTGACGGTGAGCCAGGTGGCGACCGCGATCGCCGGCGCGGCGATCGGGCCGGCGGTGACCGGGATGACGCTGGGGGTGGTGCGCCAGCGCGGCTTCAACGCGCAGAACGGCCGCAATCAGGCGTGGAACCATGCCGGCAACATGATCGGCGCCGGCCTGTCGGGCTTTCTCGGCTGGAAGTTCGGCATGCCGGCGATCTTCTACCTCGCCGCGGCATTTGGCGTGCTGGCGATCCTCAGCGTGCTGATGATCCCCGAACGGGCGATCGACCATCGCGCCGCGCGCGGTCTGGAAGGGGGCAAAGAGGATGATGCGGACGGCGGCGGGCAGGCGGAGGGGTTCAAGACGCTGCTGCGCAACAAGCCGATGCTGATCCTCGCCGCGGCGCTCGCCTGTTTCCACCTTGGCAACGGCGCGATGCTGCCGCTCTACAGCCTCGCGGTGGTCGGCGCCGGCAAGGGCAATGCGGCGCTGTTCACCGCCACCACCGTCGTCGTCGCGCAGGCGGTGATGATCGCCGCGGCGCTGATCGCGATGAAGATGTCGGCGGGCAAGGGCTATTGGCTGGTGCTGCTGATCTCGTTCGCGGCGCTGCCGTTGCGCGGGTTCCTGGCGGGGACGTTCATCGAACATTGGGGCGTGTGGCCGGTGCAGGCGCTCGACGGTATCGGTGCCGGCTTGCAGAGCGTCGCGGTGCCCGGCCTCGTCGCCTGCCTGCTCGACGGCACCGGCCGGGTCAACGTCGGGCAGGGCGCGGTGATGACGATCCAGGGGCTCGGCGCGTCGCTGAGCCCGGCGATCGGCGGCTGGATCGCGCAGGCGTTCGGCTATCACGCCGCCTTCCTGATCCTCGGCAGCTTCGCGCTGGTCAGTCTGGCGCTGTGGATCGGCTTCGCCGGCCTGTTGCGGCCGGCATGCGAAGGCAAACGGGCGGAGAACAAGGCATGAAGACGATCACCTGGGTCCATGTCGGCGACCTGCACGCCGATCCCGCCGACGGCTGGCTGGGGATCGACCGGCTGGCGGAAATCGTCGCCGATCTCGCCGCGGTGCGCGAGGGGATCGACTTCGTCTTCGTGCCCGGCGACAACGCCAATCACGCCACCGCCGAGCAATATGACCGCATCCGGGCCGCGCTCGCGCCGCTGGCGCTGCCGGTGTTCACCATCCCGGGCGATCACGATTTCGAGGACGGCACGCTCGCCGCCTTCCGGGCCGGCACGCCCGAGGCGATGCGGCCGTTCGAACGGGTGATCGGCGGCCATCGCTGCCTGTTCCTCGATATCGTCAGCGCCGGCAGCGGCGGGCCGGACTTTCGCATCGGCGCCGGCCAGCGCCGCCGGATCGACGCCGCGCTCGCCGCCAGCGACGACGAGGGGCTGACGCCGTTGGTCTTCATGCACGCCTACCCCGGCGATCTCGCCGACGGGGGCGAGGCGCTGGCCACGGCCTTCGCCGACGCCGGCGTCGCCTTCGTCGATACCGGCCATACGCATTACAACGAACTGCTCAACGACGGCCGCGTCGTCTATGGCGCGACCCGCTCGACCGCGCAGATCGAGGAGGACGGCGGCGCCGCGGGCTATGCGATCGTCAGCGTTCATGACGGCGTGCCGAGCTGGACCTTCCGGCCGATCGGCGATGCCGCGCCCGGCTGGCCGCACGTCCAGCTCCTGTCGCCGGCCGACGTCCGGCTGCTGACCCGACCGCACGATCCGCGTCATGTGCCGGCGCCGGGCCGGATCGCGGTGACCGCGCGCGTGCTGGGACCGGAGGCCGCGCCGCCGGTGGTGGAGGCGGATGGCATCGCGACGCCGATGCAGCCGGTGCCCGGCCAGCCCGCGACCTGGACGGCGGTGGTCACGATTGGGCGGCCCGGCCTCCACCCGCTGCGGGTGCGCAGCGGCGCGGCGAGCGACACGATCGACATCCTGGTGCGCGACCGCGAGGACCGCCCCAAGCGCAACCGCCCGGTGGTGCCCGGCCATGCGGTCCATACGATCGGCGCCTGGCCGTCGCGGCACATCCTCGGCGCGCAGCTCGGCCCCAATCGCAACGGCGGCGGCTGGTGAGCGCGCGACCGGCGTCGGACTAGGTCAAAAGCACCATGGCCTAGTGCAGCAATACCGGGGGCTTGGCCCGGATTTCGGAGACATTTAGGTCGACTTGGCGGCGGCGATCCCGGACAAGCAGCCACCGACACAAGGGTGCGGTGACAGGGGATATCTTGATGGCCGATCGTCTCTTCTTCCGCGCGCCGGTCTGCGTCGCGACCGGACTTGCCGCGTTGCTGGGCGGCTGCGTCGACCCCTCGGCGCGGATCGCCACCGCGATGGAGGGGTATGGGTTCCAGCCCGCCCAGTCGCAATGCGTCGGCGACCGGCTGGAGGCGAACCTGTCGATCGGCCAGTTGCAGCAGCTCGGCCGTGCGGCGCGCGCGGCGCGGCAGGGCGACGCCAGCCCCGGGCGGCTGACCATCGGCGACTTCGTGCGCGTCGCGGGGCAGGTGAAGGACCCCAAGGTGCCGATCGAGGTCGGCAAGGCGGCCGCGGGCTGCGGCGTCCTCGCCGATGCGGCCGCGGCGGTGCCGCTCTGAACCCGCGATAAGCCCCATCCCGGAGCTTTCGCGATATTGCTGAAATGCTTACCTTGAGATAGCGCTGGTCAGGCTTGGATCGTTTCTCTTTCTCTCCCGATCCGGTCGTACCGGTGGTCGCTGCCCCGGCGGTGCGACGGTCGATCGATGCGTTCGGCGCGCGGCTGGACGCGGCGGACCCGGTCGTCATCGGGTTCCGCGACGCGACGCTGCCGATGGCGGTCAGCGACCCGACGCTGCCCGACGATCCGATCATCTACGTCAATGCCGCGTTCGAGCGGCTGACGGGCTATGCCGCCGACGAGATCGTCGGGCGCAACTGTCGGTTCCTGCAGGGCCCGGCGACCGACCCCGACGACGTCGCCCGGCTGCGCGACGCGATCGCGGCGCGGCGGCGGATCGAGATCGACCTGCTCAACCATCGCCGCGACGGCACCGCCTTCTGGAACCGGCTGACCGTCGCGCCGGTGTTCGGCGACGATGGCGCGCTGACCTATTTCGTCGCCTCGCAGACCGACGTGACGCTGGAACGGCACCGGCTGGTCGAGCTGATCGCGGACCGCGACGCGCTGCAGGTCGAGGTCGCGGTGCAGGAGGCGGCGCTGGCCGAGCGCGAGTTGCAGTTGCAGCTCGCGCTGCGTGCCGGGGGGCTGGGCTATTGGAGCTTCGACGTCGCGTCGCGGGTGCTGGAGGCCTCGCCCGGCTGCAAGGCAATCTTCGGCCGCACGCCGGACGAACCGTTCACCTATGCCGATTTCGCCGCCGCGGTGCATCCCGAGGACATGGCGACGGTCGCCGCGGCGATCGACGAGACGATCGCCGGCGTGGCGGACTGCGCGCACGATTACCGCATCGTCACGCCCGCCGGCGAGCTGCGCTGGGTGCAGACGCGCGGCGAGGTGACGCGTCGCGACGGTACGGCGCCGACGACAATGATCGGCTTCTCGACCGACATCAGCGCGCGCAAATTCGCCGAGGAGCATCGCGCGGTGCTGGCGCAGGAGCTGACGCACCGGGTGAAGAACACGCTGGCGACGGTGAGCGCGGTGGTCAGCCAGACGCTGCGCAACGCCGGCTCGATCGCCGAGGCGCAGGAGGCAATCGGCGGGCGGATCGCCAGCCTCGGCGCGGCGCACGACCTGCTGATCCGCGACGAGGTGGAGGGCGCGGCGCTCGGCGAGGTCGCCGAAGGCGTGCTGATGCCCTTCATGGACCGTGCCGGCCGCGTCTTCTCGATCGAGGGACCGGAGGTACGGCTGTCGCCCGCGATCACGCTGGCGATGTCGATGGCGCTGCACGAACTGGCGACCAATGCGGCCAAATATGGCGCGCTGTCGGTGGCGGGCGGGCATGTCGCGGTGCGCTGGCAGCACGTCGACGCCGGCGACCCGCATCGCATCCGTTTCTCCTGGGTGGAGAGCGGCGGCCCGCCGGTGGCGCCGCCGACGCGCACCGGCTTCGGCACGCGGATGATCTCGCGCGTGCTCGCGCAGCACGTGCGCGGGCAGGCCTCGATCGACTATCCGCCCGAAGGCGTGCGCTTCGTCATCGATGCGGTGATCTGAGCGCGGACAGCGGCCGGCGACGCCGCATCAGCCGTTGCGGAGCGGGGCGAGGCGCTGGAAGGCGGCGCTGAGCGCGTCGATCGAATAGGGTTTGTGGAGCAGCTCGAACTCGCCGGCGCCATGCTTGGACAGGATCTCGCTATAGCCGCTGGTCAGGATGATCGGCAGCGCCGGCAGGCGAGTGCGGATCAGCTGCGCCAGTTCGATGCCGTTCATCCCCGGCATCATCACGTCGGAGAAGACGACGTCGAAGCCGTCGCCATCCCCTTCCAGCCGGCCGAGCGCCTCCTTGGCGTTGCGCGCGAGCACGATGTCGTGGCCGAGGTCGCTGAGCGCGGCGGTGGCGAAGGTGCCGACCTCGGGATTGTCCTCGACCACCAGGATGCGCAGCGACGCGGCGGTCGCGGCGGCGGGCGGCGCAGGCGGCGGCGCGACGGCGGGCGCGGCGCGTTCGCGTGGCAGGAACAAGGTGAAGGTCGCGCCCTCGCCGACGCGGCTGGTCGCCAGGACGTCGCCGCCCGATTGCTTGGCGAAGCCGAACACCTGCGACAGGCCGAGACCGGTGCCGTGACCGACGCCCTTGGAGGTGAAGAACGGCTCGAAGATCCGATCGATATGGTCGGGCGGGATGCCGGTGCCGGTGTCGGTGATCGACACTTTGAGGAAGTCGCCCCGGCGCGCGCTGTGGCCGCGTACCGGCGGGATGCAGTCGCAGGTGTCGACCGCGATCGTCAGCCGGCCCTCCTCGCCCATCGCGTCGCGCGCATTGACCGCCATGTTGACGATCGCGGTCTCGAACTGGCTGACGTCGGCATGCGCGAAACAGGCGGCGTCGGGCAGATCGAGGTCGACGGTGATCAGCGCGCCGGCCAGCATCTCCATCATGTCGGTCAGCCCGCGGATCGTATCGCCGACGTCGAACACCTGCGGGGTCAGCGACGAACGCCGGGCGAAGGCGAGCAGCTGGCCGGTCAGCGTGCTCGCCCGGTCGGCGGTCTGGGCGATCGCCTCGATATAGCGGTCGCGCCGTTCCGCGCTCAGCCCCGGCCGGCGCAGCAGCTCGGTCGAGCCGCGGATAACAGTCAGCAAATTGTTGAAATCGTGCGCGATGCCGCCGGTGAGCTGGCCGAGTGTCTCCATCTTCTGCGCCTGGCGCAGCGCGTCGTGGGCGCGGGTCAGCGCTTCGCTGCGTTCGGCGACGCGGCGTTCGAGCGTGTCGTTGACCTCCTGCACCGCGCGGAACAGCCGCGCATTGTCGATCGCGATCGCCGCCTGCGCGGCGATGCCGACGAGCAGCCGCTCGTGACGGGCGTGGAAGCGGCCGGGCTCGGGATGGCCGAACAGCAGTCCGCCGAGCACCTCGCCGGAGCGCGACGCGACCGGCGCGGCCAGATAGCTGCGCACCGGCAGATGGCCTTCGGGCAGGCCGCGGTGCGGGGCGTTGTGGCCGTAGCGCGGGTCCGACTGGATGTCGTCGGAGCGCAGCACCCCTTCGTTGCGGAAGGTCGGCGTGAACACCGCGGTTGCGCGCGGCTTGCCGAACCCCTCGAACGCGGCGCGGCTGGCGCCGGACAAGGTGAACAGATGGAGCCGCTCGCCGTCATCGTCCCGCTGGTTGTGGAAATAGGCGCCGAACTGGGCGCCGGTCAGCGTCACGCCGGCATCGGTGACCATCTGCACGAGCGGTTCGAGGTCGAGTTCGGCGGCGAGCGCGGTGCCGATGTGGTTGAGCGTCTCGAGACTGTGCGTCTCGGCGATCAGCTCCTGCTCCAACGCCACCGCCTGCGTCACCTCGATGACGACCGCAAGGACGCCGCCCGCGGTGCCGGCCGGATCGAACACCGGTGCGTAGGTCAGGTCGAAGAACACCTCGGCCGGGAAACCGTCGCGGTGGACGGTGATCCGCTGGCGCGAGAAGCTCAGCGGCTCGCCCGCGAGGCCGGCGCGCAGCACGCGACGGTTGAAGTCCGCCGCCTCGGGCCAAGCCTGCGTGATCGGCTGGCCGAGGATGGCGGGATGGTAGCGGCCGGCGATGACGGCGTATCGATCGTTGTAGATCAGCCGGCCCTCGTCGCCCCACAGCAGCGCCATCGGCAGCGGCGATTGCAGGACGATGTCGGTGACCGTCTTGAGGTGCGGCGGCCAGCGATCGCGTGGCCCCAGCGGCGTCGC
This sequence comes from Sphingomonas taxi, assembly GCF_000764535.1. NCBI lineage: Bacteria > Pseudomonadati > Pseudomonadota > Alphaproteobacteria > Sphingomonadales > Sphingomonadaceae > Sphingomonas > Sphingomonas taxi. The sequence continues at coordinate 3,795,229 of NZ_CP009571.1, forward strand.
CGCCCAGTCGTGGGCGGCGACCAGCGCCGCCATCTCACCGCCACGACTGGGAAAATCCGTCAATTCTCGGGCCTTGTCATGGTCGCATCACCGATCAGAACCGGCGAGCGGCCGAACTGATCCCGATCAATGTGCGCCCATGCCGCAGGTCGTCGCAAACCGGGACGGTACGGGTCGTGTTCAGCCGGCACCGGGTTTGCGCTGTTCGGCCTCGTAATCGGCGTCGGTGCCGATCTTGCCGCTCGTCTCCGCCTCGGCAACGCCATCGGTGGCGGTCGCAGTGACCGGGCCGTCGGTGCCGGCGACCGCATGATCCCGGCGGTCGGCGGTCGGCACTGCGTTGCCGCCATCGTCGGTCGCGTCGGCGCCCTCGCGCGAGCCGGTCGCGGCGTTGGCGACGCTGGCGTCGTCGTCGCCGGCCTGGCCGCTGCCGTGATAGGCGATCTCCGTCTGGCCGCCGTGGCCCATGAAGCCGCCGCCCTCGGGCGTCTTGCCGGTGTGCGGATTGGGATAGGCACCGCCGCTGCTCTCGCCACCGGCGCTGCGGCCGTGGATCTCGCGCTCGCCGCCGCCGGGGACGCCCGAGACGCCGTCCGGCGCGCCCTTGCTGGCCGGGTTGCCGCTGACCGGATTGGGGACCTTGTCGTCGCTCATCATGTCATCCTTGGTCGTGGCCGCGGTTGCAGCCTCGATAGCCAAGCGATGCGGGTCCGCGATCGTTCCTCGCTTGAGGTGCGATTGACCGGCGTCGGCGTCACGCCGCGGGCAGGCGGCGGTTCAGGCGGGTACGGATCGGCACGTCCCAGCGCGCATGCGCGAGGCCGGCGAACAACATGGCGAAGACGAACAATGCGGCCGCGACCGTCGCGGTCAGCCAGCCCGGTCCCTGCCGCCCGGCGATCCAGTTCATGTAGAGATACACGAACGGATAATGGGTGATGTAGATCGGGTAGGAGAGGCGCCCCGCCAGCTTGCAGAGCACGACGACGCGCGGGCCGCCGTGCGAATGGCGGCCGGCGACGATGATCGCAGGGAACAGGATCAGCACGCAGGCGGCTTCGTAGAGGCCGTTGAGCTTGAGCGCGCCGATGGCGGGGAAAACCGGCGCGGCGAAGGCGAGCGCAAGCACGATGCTGAGCGTGACGAAGCCGAGCCGCAGTCGCGGCAACCGATCGCCGAGCCGGTAGAGCAGCAGCCCGGTGACGAAGGGATAGGCGAGCCGGACCGGGGCACCCCAGAAATTGGCGAGGCCCCAGCCGGTGTCGTAGGAGCCGAGCGTCAGCGCGGTCGCGGCGGAGACGATGGCGGCGAGCAGGGCGACGCTGGCGAGCGCGCGCAGGCCGAGCCGGCGCAGCAGCAGCGCGTAGGCAAGATTGGCGATATATTCCTGGAAGAGCGTCCAGGCCGGCGCGTTGAGCGGGTGACTGTCGCCGAGCCGGTTGGCGAGCGGCAGCGACGGCAGCGCGAGCAGGCCGGCGGCGAAGGCGAGCGCGATCAGTCCGGCGGACGCATCCTGCTTGTCGCCCGCGAAGGGATCGAAGAGGTAGCTGACCAGCCCCAGCACCGTACCCAGTATGACGAGCGGATGCAGCCGGACGAGGCGCCGCGCCAGAAAGCCGCGCGTCGTCATCCGCGGCCAGCGATCGTCATAGGCGTAACCGATGACGAAGCCGGACAGCGCGAAGAAGAAGTCTACCGCCAGATAGGCGTGGGGCAGCGCCAGCTTCGATGCGTCGAACAGGACCGCGATTCCCTGGATGTGGAAGGCGACCACCAGCAGCGCGGCGGTGCCGCGCAGGCCGTCGAGCACCTCGAAATGCGTCTTGCCGACGCTGGTGCGGTCGGGCGCCGGGTTCGCGGTCATGCGCGCAGCACGCGGGCGGGGTTGCCGGCGACGGTGGCGCCGGCGGGCACGTCGCGGGTAACGACGCTGCCCGCGCCGACGATCGCATCGTCGCCGATCGTCACGCCGGGCAGGATCAGCGCGCCGCCGCCGATCCAGACGTTGGCGCCGATGCGGATCGGCCGGCCGAATTCGAGCATCGCCGCGCGCGCTGCGGGGTCGCGCGGATGATCGGCGGTGAGGATCTGGACGCCCGGTCCGATCTGCGTCCCCGCACCGATCTCCACCGCGACCACGTCGAGGATGACGCAGCCGAAGTTGAGGAACACGCCGTCGCCGAGCCGGATATTGTCGCCATAATCGCAATGGAAGGGCGAGCGCACGGTGACGCCGCGGCCGACCGCACCGAGCCCTTCGACGAGCAGGGCGTGGCGCTCGGCCGGGCTTGCTGCGGCGGCGGCATTGTAGCGCGCCATCCATCGCGCGGCGCGCGCGGCGTCGGCGGCGATCTCGGGATCGTCGGCGGTGTAGAGATCGCCCGCCAGCATCTTCTCTTTCTCGGTCATCGCCTCAGCTCAGATCGTGGAGGTCTTTGCCGAGCGGCGCGGTGATGCGCAGATCGGAGAAGCGCACGCCGAGCCCGCTGCGCTCCGGCGTGCAGGCCATCGGTCCGACCCGGTAGGAGGAGGCGACGGGAAAGGGGGCGAGGCGGACCAGCTGCCAGGTCTTGCCGTCGGCGGAGACCTGCAACCGCAGCACTCCCTTGGCCACCGTCGCCCGCATCCAGAAGTCGGACGCGTCGCCGGTGTAGCGGCCGGTCGCCCAGTCCGAGCGGCCGTCGGTCAGCACGCTGCTCAGCATCGCCGCGCCGTCCGACAATTCGATCCCCGCCTTGACCCAGCGGCGTTCGTCGACGCGGACCATGATGCCGGCCTGATCGTAGAGCTGCTGGTAATCGCCGCGGATGCGCAGTTGCGCGGTGAAGGCGGCGGGGGTGGGGAAACCGAGGAAATGACCACTGTCACGGGTGAAGCCGTAATGCGTCTCGCGCCAGAAATCGGTGGCGCGATCGGTGACGATGCTCAGGTCGTCGGCGGCGTCGGCGTGCCATTGCTTGGGCGGATTGAGCCAGCGCCCGTCGTGGCGGCCGAGCACCGGCGCATCCGCCGCCTGACCGAGTGCCGCACCGGCGGTTGCGGGCAGCGCCAGTGCCGCGGCACCGCCGAGCACGGTACGACGGGATAAGGGCGGTTGGGACATGATCGGCGGCCTTTCTTGCGATACGGCGGCGTCGGCCGCGAAGAATGCGCGTACATGTACAAATGTACACATGAATGGCAAAGGAAGAATGCGTGATATCCGGCGAACCCAAGCGGAACGATCCCGATCGCCGGCAGCGGATCGTCGATGCGACGCTGGAGGTGATCGCGCAGCATGGCGTCGCGGCGACGACGCACCGGCGGATCGCCGCGGCGGCGGCGGTGCCGCTGGGATCGGTGACCTATTATTTCGCGTCGCTGGAGGCGCTGCTGACCACCGCCTTCCTGCAACTGGCGGCGGAATCGTCGGCGGCATTCGCGGCCCGGCTGGCGGAGGCGCAGGACCGCGACGGCGCGCGTGCGGCGATCGTCGACATCATCGCCGAATCGATCTGGGCGGAACCGCGCACGTTGCTGCTCAGCTACGAACTCTATGCCTTCGCCGCGCGCCACCCGCCGGTGACCGCGGTGATGCAGCGATGGATGGACGACAGCCGCGCGGCGCTGGAACGCTTCTTCGATCCGCTCACCGCACGCGCGCTGGATGCGCTGGTCGAGGGGATCGGCATCCACAATTCGATCGACCGCCAGCCGCTGCAACGCGACGCGATCCGCGAGATCGTCGATCGTGTGGCCGGCGCCTGATCCGCCTTTTCCACGATCGAGCGCGGGCCTGGCGATCGGCGCGCGACGCGAGGCGCGGGAGGCGTTAGGCGGCGGCGATGACCGACCAGACCGACCATGCCGGGATCAGCCCGGGGCTCACCGCGATCTTCTCGCTCGCCTGCGGGCTGATGGTCGCCAACCTCTATTACGCGCAGGCGCTCATCGGCGAGATCGCGCCGGCGCTGGGGCTGCACGGTGGCGTCGCCGGGCTCGTCGTCACGCTGACCCAGCTCGGCTATGGTGCCGGGCTGTTCTTCGTCGTCTCGCTCGCCGACCGGGTCGAGAACAAGCGGCTGATCCTGCTGCTCACCGTCGGCGCCTGCCTCGGGCTGGTCGGGATCTGGACCGCGACGGGGGCGACGGGCTTTCTGATCTTCTCGTTCCTCACCGGCTTCTGCTCGGTTGGCGCGCAGATCATGGTGCCGCTCGCCGCGCATCTCGCCCCCGAACGGCGCCGCGGCCAGGTGGTCGGCAACATCATGGGCGGGCTGATCACCGGCATCATGCTCGCCCGGCCACTGGCCAACGGGCTCGCCGCGGTGGCGGGGTGGCGCGCGATCTTCGGACTGTCGGCGATCGGCATGGCGCTGCTCGCCTTGCTCATCGCGCGCACCGTGCCGCAGCGGCGGCCCAAGCCCGATCTGAGCTATGGCGCGCTCCTGCGGTCGGGCCTGTCGCTGCTCGTCCGCACGCCCGCGATCCGCCGCCGCACCGCCTATCAGGCGACGATGTTCGCCGCGTTCAACCTGTTCTGGACGACGGTGCCGCTGCTGCTCGCGCAGCGTTTCGGGCTCGGCCAGATGGGGATCGCGCTGTTCGCGCTCGCCGGGGCGGGCGGCGCGCTGGCGGCGCCGATCGCGGGGCGGCTCGGCGACCGCGGCCATGTCCGCGCCGGCACCGCGGGCGCGCTGGCGGCGGCGATCCTCGCCTTCCTGCTCGCCGGCTGGGCCGGGGCGGCGCATGCGCTGATCCTGCTCGCGGTCGCGGCGGTGGTGCTCGACGCGGCGACGCAGATGAACCAGGTGCTCGGCCAGCGCGTGCTCTTCTCGATCGCGCCCGAGGCGCGCGGGCGGATCAATTCGGTCTATATGACGATGGTCTTCCTCGCCGGTGCGCTCGGCTCGACACTGGCGACGATCAGCTATGACCGCGGCGGCTGGACCGCGACCGCCGCCGTCGGCGCGGTGCTGACGACGGCGGTGTTCCTGCTGTTCCTGACCGAGCGCCGCGCCGCCTAGCGTTTGGCGGCGATGTAGCGCGTCACCTGTTCGTCGAGCAGGTCGAGCGGCAGCGCGCCCTGGTCGAGCACGACTTCGTGGAAGTCGCGGATGTCGAACTTTGCTCCCAGCGCGCGCTGGGCCCGCGCCCGTGCCTCGCTGATCCGCAGCTGGCCGACCATGTAGCTGGTCGCCTGGCCGGGCCAATTGAAATAGCGATCGACCTCGCGCGCGATGTCGGTGTCGGAGACCGAGCTGTTGGCCCGGAAATAGGCGATCGCCTTGTCGCGATCCCAGCGCTGCGCGTGGATGCCGGTGTCGAGCACCAGCCGGATCGCTCGCCACATCTGCAGCGACAGCATGCCGAACCGGGCATAGGGATCCTTGTAGAGCCCCATCTCGTCGGCGAGCCGCTCGGCATAGAGGCCCCAACCTTCCGCATAGGCGCCGTAGCCGCCGTATTTGCGGAACTTGGGGATGCCGGTCAGCTCCTGCTGGCGCGCGATCTGGAAATGGTGGCCGGGCGCGCCCTCATGCGCGGCGATGCCGGCGACCTGCACCTTCTGCGTCTGCGTCATGTCGATCAGATTGACGTAATAGATGCCCGGCCGCGATCCGTCCGCCGAGGGCGGATCGTAAAAGGCGGTCGATGCGGTCCGCTCGCGCCATGGCTCGACCGCGCGGACCTCCAGCGGCGCCTTGGGCAGGACGCGGAAATAGCGGGGTGCCGCCGCCATCGCCCCGGCGATCACCGCGCGCGCATCGCCGAGATACGCCTGCCGCCCCGCCGCGGTGTTGGGATATTTGAACTGCGGATCGGTGCGGATCTTGTCGAAGAACTGGTCGAGCGTGCCGGTGAAGCCGACCTCGCGCTTGATCCCCTCCATCTCCTGTCGGATCGTCGCGACCTGGCGCAGCCCGAGCGCGTGGATCTGCTCGGCGGTGAGATCGGTGGTGGTCGCGGTCTTGAGGCGGTCGGCATAATAGGCCGCGCCGTCGGGCAGGCTCCACGCGCCGAAATTGCCCTTGGACAGCGGCTCGACCGCGTCGAGCGCGGCGAACAGCACGTCATAGCCGCGACGGAACGGACCGGTCAGCGCCGCGGACGCCTCGCCGATGAGCTGCGTCCGGGTCGCCGGTGGCACGTCGAGCGCGGTCACCTTCTTGCGGAAATCGGCGAGCAGCGTCGAATCGGGGCCGGCGTCGAAGGGCGCACCGGTGACGACGGCGCGCGCGTCGGACCGGGCGGGGGCGAAATTGACCTTGTTGGGGACGATGCCCGCCGCCGCCTGTTCGCGCATCGTCGCGGCGACCTCTCGCATCACCCGCTCGGTGTCGCGCAGGCGGGCGATATAGGCGCGGGCGTCGGCGAGCGTGTCGATCCGGTGATTGTTGATCAGCAGGACCGGAATGTCGCCGGCCGGGCTGCCGGTGGTCGAGACCGGGAAGCGCAGTCTGCGGAAGCGGAGCGATTCGCGCCCGCGCGTCACCTCATATTCGAACAAGCGATAGCTGACCCGCGCGCTCTCGCCGAGCTGGTCGGGGCGGAAACGCGCGTGCATGTCCTGCAACTGGCGTTCGGCCAGCGCCTGATCGGCGCGCGCGCCGGCATCGGTGTAATCGTCGAGCCGATCCTCGTGCGTCTTGAGGCCGAGCTGGGTCAGCGCCTCCGGATTGCGATCGAGCTGTTCGTCGAAGGCGCGGTCGAGGAATTGCAGCAGCGCCGCGTCCTGCGTGGCGGTCGCTGCGGAACGGGGCGGGCCAGCTTTGGGCGGGGCGGCCTGGGGCGGGGCGGCGTCGGCCTGGACGAGCGGTGCCGTCGCCACCAGCAGCAGGGCAAGAGCGTGACGCATGGAGAATCCCCTGTCGAAACCATCGGCGCCGGTTGGTCCGGTGCGCGTATCGCGCCGACCTTACGTCATGCGCGCGCCGCGACAAGTCTCGCGCGTCGGCCGGACGCGAGGCGTCCGGCCGCAGGGCGTCAATCGGCGGTGACGTCCGCCGCGTTGAACTCGGCAAAGGCCTCCTTCACCTCGTCGGCGAGCGTCGCGTCGTTGATGTCGACCGACACGACGACCGCGCCGGCGTGGGCGCCGTCGTCGCGCGCCTCCGGCGTGGGGGCGCCGGCCTCGGTGTCGGAGCCGGCGTCCTCGGTGCCGACGGTATTGTCGGGGCCGTCGGCGGCGATGAACACGTCGGTGCGCGGAATCTCGAACTGCTGCACCAGCCGTTCCACCGTCATCTCCGCTTCGCGCCGCGTCTCGAACTTCGCGGTCAGGGTCGTGCTCATGAACCTCTCCCGGCGGTCACCGCGACCGCCAAGCGCCTCCAACGCGCGAACGCCGGTGTCGACGCAGGAATTCGCACGTGCTTTGCGGTCCCGCGCTCCGGTCGGTAAGAGGCGGCATGAACCCCAGCGACGTCACACCCGCGGATGCGCTCGTCATCGTCGATCCACAGATCGACTTCTGTCCCGGCGGGCGGCTCGCGGTGGCGGACGGCAACGCGGTGATGGCGCCGATCGCCGACCTCGCCGCGCGCTTCGCGCATGTCGTCGTGACGCAGGACTGGCATCCCGCCGGGCACAGTTCGTTCGCGAGCAGCCATGCCGGACGGCAGCCGTTCGAGACGGTGCGGATGCCGTATGGCGAGCAGGTGCTGTGGCCGGACCATTGCGTCCAGGGTACGCCGGGCGCCGATTTCCATCCGGCGGTGGCCGCCGCGGTGGCGCGGGCGGGGCTGATCCTGCGCAAGGGGCAGCATCGGCACGTCGATTCCTATTCGGCCTTCTTCGAAAACGACAAGACGACGCGGACCGGGCTTGCGGGCTATTTGCGCGACATCGGGGTGCGGCGGTGCGTGTTCGTCGGGCTCGCCTACGACTTTTGCGTGGCGTGGTCGGCGCTGGATGCGCGGCGCGAGGGCTTCGCGGCGGCGATCTGGACGCCGTACACGCGGGCGATCGCGATGCCGCTGGCGCAGGGCACGACGGTGGATGCGATCGAGGCGCAGCTCGCCGCCGCCGGGATCGCGTTCTAGCGGACGAAGATGTCGCTGATCGCGCGGTCGAAATGCGCGTCCATCAGCGTCGCGGCGGCGGTGGCGTCGCGATCGGCGATCGCGGCGGCGAGGTTGCGGTGGACGGCGAAGACCGTGTCGCGCTGCTCGGGCGTCTCGCGCGTCTGCCAGGCGGTGGGGACGGCGACGCGCATCAATTGCTCGAACGAGCGGACGATCTGGTGGAACAGCGCATTGCCGCCGGCGCGGGCGATCGCCTGATGAAAGGCGATGTCGTGGCGGATCAGCCGGTCGACGTCGTCGGCGCTGGTCGCCATCTGCGCGGCATGGTCGACGATCAGCCGGGCGTCGGCGTCGCTGCGATGCTCGGCGGCGAGCGCGGCGGTGCGCAATTCGAGCGTGCGACGGACGTCCCAGACGTCGCTGGTGGTGATCTGCGCGGTGGCGACGGCATGGTCGATCGAGGCGGCCATCACCGAGCCGTCGATCGCGCCGACGCGCGCCTTGCGGCCGTTGCCGACGTCGATGACGCGCAGCGCGGCGAGCGCGCCGAACGCCTCGCGCATCACCGCGCGGCTGACGCCGAGGTCGCTGGCGAACTGGCCCTCGCCCGGCAAAGTGTCGCCGACCTTGAGGTCGGCGGCGCGGATATGGTCGCGGACGCGGCGGACCGCCTGATCGACCAGCGAACCGGAAAGATCGGGGGTCATGCGGCGAGCGGGTGGTTGCGCAGCTGCGTCGGCGCCTGGCCGTAGCGGCGCGAGAAGGCGCGGGTGAAGCTGGCGTTGTTGAGATAGCCGCAGCGATAGCCGATCGACGAGACCGGCAAATCAGTGGCGAGCAGCAGCTCGCGCGCGCCGCTCAGCCGGCGGTCGGTGATCGCGTCGGCGACGCTCATTGCGAACATCGAGCGGAAACCGCGCGTGAGCTTGGCGCGGTTGAGGCCGCAGGCGCGCGAGATCGAATCGAGCGTGAGCTTCTCGTGCCAGCGCTCGTCGATCAGGCGGCGCGCCGCGGCGATGCGTTGCGCCTCGCCGGCGGACAGGGCGCCGCTGCCGTCGGCGGGGATCAGGCTGCCCTCGCCCAGTTTCTCGAAGGTCGCGCAGATCAGCTCGATGCACTTGGCGATGCGCAGCGTCGCGGCGGCGGCGCTCGCCAGCCGGCCGGGTTGCAGGGTCAGCGCGATCGCGCGCATGTCGCTGGGGATATGCCAGCTGCCGGCGCGGTCGGGTGCGCCGCCGAAGATGCGGGTGCAGGCGGTGGTCGCGACGACGAAGACGATCTCCGCCGTTTCGAGCGCGTCGGCGTCGGCGGCCGGGTGGAAGTCGAAGGTCGCGGGGGCGAGCCGGTAGCCGAACGCCACCGCCTCGAACGTCCAGTCCACCATCGGCAACGGTCCCTCGCCGATGAAGGCGAACATTTCCGGCGATACCTCGACCCGCGTTTTCATCCTGACCTCTCATTCTATTGTTGAGGGCGTGATGAACCTATCGGATAGCTGATGCAAGAGCTTTCAGATAGGTTCCGCGGTCGCCGTCGCGGGGGCGCGGCGCATCGCGACGAAGAAGGCGAGCAGCGACAGCGTGCTGGTCGCGGCGCCGACGGTGGCGAGCCCCTGGTCGAGGTGCGATTCGCCGCCGAACAGGCTGCTTGCCGCCGCGACCAGCGTCGGGGCGACGCCGAAGCCGATCAGCCCGGCGATGGCGATGAACGCGCCGATGCACAGGCCGCGCAGCTCGTTGGGGATGAGCACGGTCAGCGCCACCGAGGTGACGACGCCGGTCACCGCGCCGCACAGCAGCAGCAGCCCGAGCGCCGCCCCGAACACGGGGACAGAAGGGGCGATCGGGAACAGCCCGGCGGGGATGCCGACCGCGGCGGCGATCACCGCGCCGATCAGCAGGCCGCCGCGGCGACCGCTCTTCTGCCCCCAGTCGGCGGAGACGCCACCGACGATCGCGCCGAGCAGGCCGGCGACGAAGATCATCGTTCCCATCCAGCCCGCGACCTGATCGGGGCGGAGGCCGAAGCTGCGCGACAGCACGGGCGCGGCCCAGATCGCGGCGGCGGCGTCGGCCATCACGACGCTGACCTGTCCCATGAACAAGGGCAGCAGGAAGCCGCGGCGCGCCCACAGTTCGCCGGCGACGACGCGGAACGGGGCGTGGGTGCTCGCGGCGACTTCGTGGCGGGCGGGCTCGCGCAGCAGGAACAGCGGGATCATGAAGACGGCGCCGAGCAAAGCGAGCGCGAGATGCGCGCTGCGCCACGGCGCGGCGTGCCAGAACCAGTCAGGTGCGCCGCCATGGAGGAACAGGCCGAACAAGGCGCCGGTGAGGCCGAACGCCATCGCCTGCCCGAGCGACTTGCCGAGGTTGACGACGAGCAACGCGCGGCCGCGCTGCGTCGGCGGGCAGAGGTCGGCGCAGAGCGACAGCGCGGCGGTGAGCGCGCCGGTGGTGCCGATGCCGGTCAGCATGCGCGCGACGAACAGCAAGGCGACGCTCTGCGCGACCGCGGTGAGGACGGTGCCGAGGACGAAGGTGGCGACCAGCACGATCATGATGCGGACGCGATTGTGGCGGTCGACCCAGATGCCGATCGGGATCGAGAAGAGCGCGAGCGGCAATGCGGCGCTGAGCCCCTGGATCAGACTTAGGGTATAGTCGCTGAGGTGGAGTTCAGCCTTGGCGCCCTCCTGCACGGTGCCGAACGATCCCATCGTCGCGAAGCCGAGCATCATCGCCAAGGCGAGAGCGAGCAGCGGGAGGAGCGAGCGGGAGAAGGCGGGCGTGGCGGGCATGGCTGGCTCCTGGGGTGACGAAGTACACCCCTCCCCTTCAGGGGAGGGGTGGGGGGCGGGGGGTGTCTCACCGAGGCCTACGCTCACGGACAGGCCCCACCCCAACCCCTCCCCTGAAGGGGAGGGGCTTTTAGGAACGGTCACAGACTGAAGATCTTGCCCGGGTTGAACAGGTCCTTCGGGTCGAGCGCGCGTTTCAGCGTGCGCATCACGTCGACGGCGTCGCCGAGTTCCTCGACCAGCCAATGCTGCTTGCCGATGCCGATGCCGTGTTCGCCGGTGCACGTTCCGTCCATCGCCAGCGCGCGGGCGACGAGGCGGGCGTTGACGCCCTCGACCTCGGCGAGATCCGCTTTGGACTGCGGATCCATCGCGAAGATGACGTGGAAATTGCCGTCGCCGACATGGCCGAGGATCGTCGCGGGGACGCTGCACGTCGCGAGGTCCGCCTTGGTCGCGGTGATGCATTCGGGCAGGCGGCTGATCGGCACGCATACGTCGGTCGCCCAGCCGACCGCGCCGGGGCGCAGCGCCACCGCGGCATAATAGGCCTCGTGCCGTGCCTTCCACAATCTGCCGCGCTCCTCCGGGAGGTTGGACCAGGCGAAGTCGCCGCCGCCATTCTCCGCGGCGAGCATGCCGACCATCTCGACCTGCTCGGCGACGCCGCCCGGCGAGCCGTGGAATTCGAAGAACAAGGTCGTCACCTCGGGCAAGGCGAGCTTCGACCAGGCGTTGACCGCGCGGATCTGCATGTCGTCGAGGATCTCGACGCGGGCGAGCGGCACGCCGGCCTGGATCGACTGGACGACGGTGGTGATCGCGCCTTCGAGGCTGTCGAAGCCGCACACCGCGGACGAGATCGTCTCGGGGATCGGATGCAGGCGCAGCGTCACCTCGGTGATGATGCCGAGCGTGCCCTCGCTGCCGACGTAGAGGCGGGTGAGGTCGTAGCCCGCCGCCGACTTGCGCGCGCGGCGCGCGGTGGTGACGACCCTGCCGTCGGGGGTGACGACCTTGAGGCTCAGCACCGCTTCGCGCATCGTGCCGTAGCGCACCGCATTGGTGCCGCTGGCGCGGGTCGAGGCCATGCCGCCGATCGTGGCATTGGCGCCGGGATCGATCGGGAAGAACAGGCCGGTGTCGCGGAGATGCTCGTTGAGCTGCTCGCGGCGGCAGCCCGCCTGCACCGTACAGTCGAAATCCTCGGCATTGACCGCGACGATCTGGTTCATCTCGCCGAGATTGACGCTGACGCCGCCGCGCACCGGCACCGCATTGCCCTCGATCGAGGTGCCGGCGCCGAACGGCACGATCGGCACGTCGGCGGCCACGCAGAGGTTGACGAGATCGACGACATCCTCGGTCGAATGCGCGAACACGACCGCGTCGGGCAGGACGACGTCGAAATGCGCCTCGTTCGAGCCATGCTGGCGCAGCATCGCGTCGGTGAGATGGAGGCGCTCGCCGAAGCGCGCGCGCAGCCGGTCGAGGAACGCCGGGTCAGGCGCGGCGCGGGGGAGGGCTGTGTCGATATGCATGGGGTCAGAACCTGAAGCCGAGGCGCACGCCGATGCGGCGGCGATCGCCGATGATGCCGAGGTCGGAGGCGGGCAGGCCGGCGAGGGCGAGCGTCGTCCTTTCGATATAGGCGTCGAAATAGTTCTTCTGGAGCAGGTTGTTGGCGAAGGCCGCCACCTCCAGCGGGCCGGTGCGATAGGTGATCGCGGCGTTGACCAGCGCATAGGGGCGCAGGAAGGTCGGCGTCGTCTGATTGAGCGTCGCGGCGAGGCGGCTGCCCTTGGCAACGACGCCGCCGGTCAGCGTCAGCGTGTCCTCGCCGCCGAGGGGGATGGTATAGTCGCTGTAGATGTTGCCGCTAAAATCGGGCTGGAAGGTCAGCCGGTCGGACGACAGCGTGCGGCCGGTCACCAGCGTATAGGGCGAGGAATCGGTCAGTCGGGCGTGGATGTAGGTGACGCTGCCGTTGATCGTCCAGTTGGACACCGGCCGGATCGTCGCCTCCAGCTCGGCGCCGTAGCTTTCGACGTCGCCGCTGTTGAGATCGACGGTGACGAGGCCGCCTCCCGCCGCCGGCGCGATCGAGTTGAGACCGATGTAGTTGGAATAATCGTTGTAGAAGACGTCGCCCGACAGGCTGAACGCGCGATTGGGCGAGACGTATTTCGAGCCGATCTCATAGGTCCATGCCGAATCGCCCTTGTAGGTGCGGATCGGCGCGGTCGGCGCGTTGAAGCCGCCGCCGCGATAGCCGCGCGCCACCGAGGCATAGGTCATCAACTGGCTGGTCCAGTGGCGGGTTATCGAAAGGCGCGGCTCGACCTGATCGGATTTGAGCTGCGCGTTGGAGAGGGTGGTCGGCAGCGCCGCCGCGCCGACGGTGATCGCGATGTCGCCATCGGCGCTGCGCTTCTCGTGATCGTAGCGCAGGCCGAGCGCGATCTCCCAGGCGGTCGTCGGCTTCCAGAAGATCGTGCCGAACGCGGCATAGGTGTCCGCCTTGGTGGCGTTGTTGGTCAGGCGGGTGAGGTTGGCGGGCAGGATGCGGGTGCGGTCGAACGCGGTCGCCTCCTCGCGGCTGTAGAACAGGCCGAGCAGGGTGCTGAGCGTGCCGCTGAGTTCGGTGTCGAGGCGGGTCTCGACGGTCTTGGTGCGCAGGCTGTCGGTGCCGTTGCTGCGCGCGATGTCGGCGGGGCCGAAATCGGCGTCGCTATTTGGGGAGACGCCGTTGCGCGCGTCATAGGAGCCGACGAGGGTGAATTTGGAATTGATCGCCTCGATCGGCGTCTCCAGCCGCGCGTTGACGCCGCGATAGCGATATTGGATGCGATTGGGTGCGTTGAACTGGACGATCCGCGAATAATCGGTCGGGCCGGTAACGCGTGCATAGGGCGTGTTGGCGCCTTCGACCCAGTCGTAATAGCCGTTGACGGTCAGCACGACGTCGCCGGTCGGGACGAAGCGGATCGTGGTGTTGAGCGAGTCGGTCTTGAACGGGCTGGCGTCGATGCCGAGCATGTTGTTGCGCAGGAAGCCGTCCTGCTGGCGGTGGCCGGCGGCGACGCGGACCTGCAGCACGTCCTTGATGATCGGGCCGCTGACCGAGGCGGAGGCGAGGATGCTGTCGTCGGGGCCGGCGAAGCTGAAATTGCCGCGCGCCTCGGTCTCGTTCGACGGCTGGCGGGTGATGACGTTGATCGCGCCGCCCAAGGTGTTCTTGCCGTACAGCGTGCCCTGCGGGCCGCGCAGCACCTCGATCCGGTCGATGTCGAGCAGCGGATTGTTGAGGTAGGAGGTGTTGGGCTGGTAGATGCCGTTGATGAACAGGCCGACGCCGGGCTGCACCGATTGCACCAGCGTGACGCCGACGCCGCGGATCGAGACGAAGGCGCGGCCGGCGCCGTCGCTGGCGATGTTGAGGCCGGGGGTGAGCGAGGCCGCCTCGCGCACCGAATTGACGCCGCGTTCGGTCAGCGTGTTGCCGCTGATCGCGGTGGCGGCGATCGGCACGTCGAGCAGCGATTCGGCGCGCTTGCGGGCGGTGACGACGATGTCCTGATCGCCGGTCTGCGGGGCGGCACCGGTGGCGCGGCCGGGCGGGGCGGTATCGGTGACGTCGGGGGCCTCGGCGACCTGCGCGGCGGCGGGTGCGGCAAAAGCGAGCAGCGCGACGGGCGCAGTGGTGACGGCAAACAGGGTGCAAAGGCGCATCGAAAATCCTCTCTTTGGCCGGTGAGTCTTCGCCCACCTGTCAGAAAGGTTGTGCGCCTTTCGCTACCTATCCGAAAGGTCGATCGGATATGCCGATCGGCTCTGCGACTTCGCCGATCACCAGCAGCTGTAACCGCCGTCGGCGAGGACGATGCTGCCGGTCATCAGGCTGGCGGCGTCGCTGGCGAGGAAATGGACGATCGCGGCGACCTCCTCGGGTTCGCCGAGCCGCGCCTGCGGCGTGCCGTCGATCCAGCGGCGGTACATTTCGCTCTCCTTGTCGGCGAAGGCGTTGAGCGGGGTGGCGATATAGGTCGGCGCGACCGCGTTGACGCGTACGCCGCGCGGCGCCCATTCGGCGGCGAGGCTGCGGGTGAGCTGATGCACCGCGGCCTTGCTGGCGTTGTAATAGCTCTGCGGCTGCGGGCGGTTGACGATGAACCCCGACATCGAGCCGATGTTGACGATGCTGCCCCTGCCGCGCGCCAGCATATGCCGGCCGAAGGCGCGCGCGCACCAGAAGGTGCCGTTGAGGTTGACGTCGAGGACGTTGCGCCATTGCTCGTCGGTGACGTCTTCGGCGGGGGTATCGCTGCGCGCGATGCCGGCGTTGTTGACGAGCACGTCGACCACGCCGGCGCTGTCGGCGATGCGGGTCACCGCGGCAGGGTCGGTGACGTCGAGCAGGACACCGTCGACGGGGCGGTCCTGGCCACGCAGGCGCTCGAGCGCGGCGCCGAGCGCGTCGGGATCGCGGTCGGCGAGGATGACGCGCGCGCCGGCCTCGCCGAGCGCATCGGCGCAGGCGAAGCCGATGCCCTGCGCGGCGCCGGTGACGAAGGCGGTGCGCCCGTCGAGGCGCAGACGATCGAGATACATGGGCGCAATCCGATCAGGGCAGGAAGGCGGCGGCGGGCATCACCGGTTCGGCAACCGGTTCGCCGGCGGCGAGCTGGTAGACGGTGCGGCCGTCGCGCTCGAACGGCGCCCAGGGCAGCGATCCGTCGCGGGCGAATTGCACCCAGAGCGCATGGATGCGGTCGGCGAGGTCCTGCGGCGGCGCGGTGCCGCACAATCCTTCCGCGCCGGTGCAGGTGGCGAGGCTGTCGAAGACGAAGGGCAATTCCATGCCGTGCGACGCGCCGAGCCCGTCGCCGTAGCGCGGTGAGCGCCATTCGAATTCGTACATATGGGTGCGGCCGCGATGCTCCTCGGCGAAGCGGCGCGCCGGCCAGCGGAAGACAAGGTCGGTCAACGCGTCGGTCAGCACCTGTCCGGCGGGTTTGCCGCGCCCCATGCCATAGGCCTTGAGCACGGCCCAGGCGCGTGGCTGCGACTTGCGCAGCACGACCCAGGCGAGCAGCCTGCCGACCGCGCTGTTCAATTTGTCGCGGACGCCGCTGGGGACGAGATAGAGGTTCATCTCCTCGCGGTTGCTGCCGATCAGCAGCGCGACCTCGGCGCCGGCGCCCTGTTTGAGCGCCTCGAGCGGCGCGAGCGGCAGCACGTCGTCGCCGTGGACGGGGACGAAGCGGCTGATCCCGAACACCGGCTCGCGCCCGTCGTCGCCGCGCAGGTCGAGCCGGGTGGTGGGCAGCGACACCGTCTCCACCGCATCGAGCAGCGGGTCGCCGGGTGCGACGCTCGCGAACCCGGCGCGATCGGGGGTGACGCCGAGCAACGCCGCCATCTTGCGCACCAGCCGCTGCGCGACCGGGACGGTGCGGGTCATGCCGCCATGGCCGCTCTGCACGATGGCACGCTGGAACAGCCCCCTGGCGAGCGGCGAGGCGATCAGATCGGCGATCGCCATCGCGCCCGCGCTCTCACCGAAGACGGTGACGTTGGCGGGATCGCCGCCGAAGGCCGCGATCTCGTCGCGCACCCAGCCGAGCGCGGCGATCATGTCGCGCAGGCCGAGGTTGGTCGGCACGCCCGGGATCGGCAGGAAGCCGTCGACCCCCATGCGATAGTTGATCGCGACATAGACGATGCCGTCGCGCGCGAAGCTCGCGCCGGTCTGCACGCCCGCGTCCTTGCTGCCGACGACGAAGCCGCCGCCGTGGATGAACACCATGACCGGGCGCGCCCGCTCGTCCCCCGCCGGGCACCAGACGTCGAGCGCGAGATATTCGTCGCCCGGCGTCCAGCCCTCGCCGATCAGCGGCGCGGCATCGAGGCCGGGCAGCTTGCGGGTTCGCTGCGGCGCGTTGGCGCCGGGCTCGACCGCCGGCCGCACGCCGGACCAGCGCGGCACCGGTGCGGGCGGCGCGAAGCGGTGCGCGCCGACGGGGGCCGCGGCATAGGGAATGCCGCGAAAGACGGTGAGCGCGCCATGGCGGCGCCCTTCGACCGGTCCGGCACCGGTCTCGACCACGGGAGGGGGAAGCGACGACATCCTGCCCTTATGCCGCGGGCCGGGCGCCCGGCGTAGCGCCCATCGTTATGCCGATCGGGTGATTTGCCGTGCCCGGCGAGGGCGGCCTGACCCGCGGCCCGATCAGACGTCGGACTCGAGGCGGAGCCGCCAGGGCGTCGGTGCGGGGGTGGGGGCGGGGGCGATGGCGGCGATGGCGCGCTCGGCTTCGCGGGCCATCATGACGAGCAGCGACCGGTCGAAATCCCCGGTCAGCGGTGCACTGTCGGCGATGCAGAGTGCGCCAAGCGCCATGCCCGCCTCGTCGTGGATCGGCACGCCCGCGTAGAAGCGGACGAAGGGATCGCGGGTGACGCTGTCGAACTTGGCGAAGCGGGCGTCCTCGCGCGCATCGGGCACGACGAGCGCTCGACCACCCTGCTGGATCGTCACCGCGCAGAAGGCGGTGCTGCGCGCGGTCTCGGCGATGCCGAGGCCACGCTCGGCGAGCAGGATCTGCGAGCGTTTGTCGATGATCGAGATCGCCGCATAGGGCCGGTGATAATGATCGCGCACGACGTCGACGATCCGCGCGAGTTCGGTGCTGCCGCGCATCGAAACCGCCCGGCTGCGATCCACGGCAAGCTGCCGCGTCTTCTCCGCGGAGAAAGCATCAAACCATGAACTGACGCGCGGCTCGTTCACCGTGCTCTCCCACCTGTTTCATCAACAACTCTAAGTATCGCAATTGGTTGCCTAACAACGCAACTGAAAATACCAAGCAAAGCCGGTGGATATCGGCAGCTGTCGTCAGCAGGGGAGAACAAATCGGCGAAGAATAATCCAACCGAAATGAGGCGAATTCTCGTTAACGGACGATTTACTACGATGACGGAGCGTCGGGCAGGTGGAGGAGGACGGCGAGGCCGGGCTCGGCGTCGGCCAGCCGCAGCGTCGCGCCGATCCGCGCCGCGGCGGAGCGCACGACGGCAAGGCCGAGGCCGCTGCCGTCGGGCGCATGGCGGTCGCCGAGGCGGACGAACCGCTCCAGGGCGCGGTCGCGGTCGGCGGCGGCGATACCGGGTCCGTCGTCGCGCACGGAGAGATCGACGCCGCCGTCGGCGTCGCGGATCGCGACGGTGACGGTGCCGCCGCGCCGGTTGTAGCGGATGCCATTGTCGATGAGGTTGCTGAGGATTTCGACCAATAAAGTGCGGTGGCCGTGCACCCAGGCGGGCGCCGCCGCGGCGTCGAGCTGGAGTTCGACGCCGGCGTCGATCGCCTGGCCGATGCGACGGCTGATGACGCGAACCGCCACCTCGCGCAGGTCGACGCGTTCGAGCGGCGGCGCGGCGCCCGCCTCCTCGGCGCGGGCAAGCGCGAGCAGCTGGATCAGCAGCCGTTCGAGCCGCGCGGCGGCGGTGGCGATCTCGTCGAGCGCCTCGCGCGAGCCGCGGCGGGCGAGTTCGATCTGCACCTTCAGCACCGACAGCGGCGTGCGCATCTGATGCGAGGCGTCGGCGGTGAAGCGGCGCGTCGCGGCGGTCGCGGTGTCGAGCTGGGCGAGCAGCCGGTCGAATGCCTCGGCGAGCGGGCGAAGTTCGAGCGGCAGCGGGCCGGCGTCGATCGGCGACAGGTCGGGCGCGGCATGGCCCTCGCGCGCCTCGACCGCGCCGCGCAGCCGCGCGAGCGGGCGCAGGCTCCAGCCGAGCGCCGGGCGCAGCAGCAGAATGGCAATGCCGACCAGCGCGAGTTCGCCGCCGAGCAGCGCGATCAGCAGCCGGCGGCTGAGCGCGCGACGGCCGTCGAGCGTCTCGGCGACCTGGACGACGACCGGTCGCTCGATGCCGGGCAAGGCGCGGCGGACTTCGGCAATGCGGATGCGCTGGTCGCGATAGTCGGCGAAGCGGAAGCGCGGTTGGTCGATCGCCAGCGCATCGGGGGCGGGGGCGGGAAGGTCGGCATAGCCGGTGAGCAGATCGCCGCCGACCGCGATGCGGTAATAGACGTTGTCGCGCTCGCTGTTCTCCAGCATGCCGAAGGCGGCGGGCGGCAGGTCGAGCGTCACCTCGCCGCGCTCGACCTGCACCGTCTCGGCGATCGCGCCGAGCGCGCCGCCGAGCACGCGGTCGTTGGTGCGCCGCACGACGTCGGCGATCAGCGCCGCGCCGGCGACGCCGAGCAGCACCGCGACGCCGAGCAACGGCCCGAGCATCGCGACGAGCAATCGCGTGCGCAGCGCGATGGCGCGGGGGGCGGGCATCAGGTAGCGCCGCGGGGGAGGGGGCGGGTCGCCGTCCGTCGGCAATGGTGGGTCATCCCGCCTCACCCCGCATCGAGCAGATATCCCACGCCGCGTACCGTGCGGATCTGCGGGCCGTCGGGGGCGAGCTTGCTGCGCAGCCGGGTGACGTTGACCTCGATCGCATTGGGGCCAACCGGCTCGTCATAGCCGAACACCTCGGCGAGCAGCAGTTCGCGTGGCACCACCTGCCCGGCGCGGGTGGCGAGCGCGTCGAGCACCGCCCATTCGCGGCGGCGCAGGTCGAGCGCACGCCCGCTCACCTCGGCCTGCCCGGTCGAGCGGTTAAGCGTCAGCGCGCCGATCGTCACCACCGGCGTCGGATCGCCGCCGCGGCGCCGGCCGAGCGCCCGCACGCGCGCCTCCAGCTCCTGCGGCTCGAACGGCTTGCGCAGATAATCGTCGGCGCCGAGGTCGAGCCCGCGCACCCGGTCGTCGAGCGCGTCGCGCGCGGTCAGCATCAGCACCGGCACCTTCTCGCCGCGCCGCCGCAGCCGTTCAAGCACGGTGAAGCCGTCGATGTCGGGCAGGCCGACGTCGAGGATCAGCAGCGCATAGGGTTCGCCCGAGACCAACGTCAGCCCCTCCTCGCCGCTCGCGCAATGATCGACCGCATGGCCGCCGGCGCGCAGCAGCGCGGCGATGCTCCGGGCGAGCGCCGCATCGTCCTCGATCATCAGGATTCGCATGGTTTCACCCGGTGAAAGGTTGCTGACAGGTGCGCCGGATATCCCACGATGGCAGCTTATCCGATCACAGAAGCGGAAAAGCGAGAGGAGCCGGGATGCGGACGATCCTATTCGGGACGATGATGATGCTGGCGGCAGCGGCGACGGCGCACGCCCAGACCCGGCCGGCGGGCTATCCGCGCTCCTATGACGGGCTGATCGCCGCGGCGAAAACGGAGGGCGGGCTGACCGTCTACGGCAATGCCGACCGCAGCGAGCTGGTCGGCGTCGTCGCCGGCTTCCACCGCCTCTATCCCACGATCCGCGTCCGCTACGTCGACCTCGGCTCGATCGAGATCTACCGCCGGCTGGTCGGCGAGACGCGCGCGCGGCAGCAGTCGGCGGATCTCGTCTGGTCGTCGGCGATGGCGTTGCAGGTCAAGCTCATCAACGACGGATTCGGCCAGGGCTATGCCAGCCCCGAAAAGCCGGCGCTGCCGGCGCAGGTGGTGTGGAAGAACATCGGCTATGGCGTCACCGCCGAGCCGATCGGCATCGTCTACAATCGCCGGCTGATCCCCGACGCGCAGCGGCCGCGCAGCCATGCCGCGCTTGAGGCGCTGCTGCGCACGCGGCGGGCGCAGTTCACCGGCCGCGTCACCACCTTCGATCCGGCGCGGTCCAACGTCGGCTATCTCTATCTGACCGAGGACCTTGCGATCACCCGCGACAGCCGCGCGCTGATGACGGCGATCGCGGCGACCAAGCCGGTGCTGGCGGAGCGGACCGAGCCGATGCTCGCCGCGGTCGCCGCCGGACGGCAGGCGATCGCCTATAACGTCATCGCCTCCTACGCGCTGGAACAGGCGAAGCGCGATCCGCGGCTCGGCGTGGTGCTGCCGAGCGACTATACGATCGTCACCTCGCGCATCGCCTTCATCGCGCGTCAGGCCCGTTCGCCGGCAAGCGCCAAGCTGTTCCTCGATTTCCTGCTGTCGCGGCGCGGCCAGAGCCTGCTCGCCGCACGCAGCCTGTGGCCGGTGCGTGCCGACGTGCCGGCGCGGCGGCTGTCCGCGGCGCAGGCGCGCCCGATCCGCGTCGGGCCGCAACTCCTCGTCCCCCTCGACCGCATCACCCGCCAGCGCTTCCTGCGCGACTGGCGCGCGACCCTTGCCGGAGCCTCCACCCCATGATCCTGCGTACCGGAGCCGCCCTGCTGGCGCTCGTCGCCGCCACCCCCGCGCTCGCCCAGACGCCGACGCAGGCCGAGCTTGCCGAACTGGTGCGCGCGCAGGCGGCGGAGATCGCCGCGCTGCGCGCCCGGCTCGACCGGATCGAGGGCCAGCAGGCGCTCGCCGCCGCGCCGGCCCCGGCGTCCGCCCCCGCGCAGACGCCGCCGCCCCAGGTCGCGCAGGCCGCGCCGCCGCAGGTTCGCCGCACGGTGCCCTTCGCACCGCAGCTGGTGCCCCCCGGCCCGGCCGACCGCGACGTCGCACAGGCGACCGCGGCACGCGACAATCCGTCGGGCGTGACCACCGAATGGGGCGCGGGCCTGCCCGTCTTCCACTCGGCGGACGGCGTCTACACCTTCAAGCCGCGCGGGCGCATCCTCGCCGACGTCAGCAGCACATTCGGTTCCAGATCGGACACGCGCAACCTCACCACCACCGGCATGCGCGCGCTGCGCCTCGGGCTGGAGGGCGGCGTCGGCGCGCATTTCTTCTATCAGATGGAAGCCGATTTCTCGGAGAATGAGGTCGACGTCGTCACCGCCTTCATGGGCTGGCGCAACCGGATCGCGCCGGGGATCGATTACGACGTGCGCGCCGGTCATCTGTTCAACGATCGCAGCTTCGAGGGCTCGACCGGCTCGGATTCGACGCCGTTCCTCGAACGCACGACGGTCGCCACCGCGATCATCCCGCAGCGCGGCTTCTACGGCATCGGCATCATGCCGCGTCTGTTCTGGAAGACCGGCCATGCCTCGCTGACCGTCACCGGCGACCGCGTCGACGGCACGCAGGCGGTGAGCGACGGCCGCACCGTGCTGGGCCGCGCGCACTGGAACCCGGTCAAGACCGACGACACGGTGATGCACGTCGGCATCTGGGGCTTCGACGAGAGCCTGTCGTCCGCGGCGACGACGCTGACCCGCAACACGGTGATCGGCGGCCGTTTCAACGGCGCCCTGCGCGTCTCGACCGGCACCCTGCTCGGCGGCACCGGTACCACCGGCTATGGCGTCGAGCTGGGCGGCTATCGCGGGCCGTTGTGGGTGATGGGCGAGGCGGGGCGGCGCAACGCGCGGCTGGACGGTGGCCGGTCCGATTTCGTCAGCAAGGCGTGGAGCCTGTCGGGCGGCTTCTTTATCACCGGCGACCTGCCGCCGTACAATCCGCGGCTGGGCAGTTTCGGCCAGCCCAAGGTCAAGCGGCCGACTTTCGACGGGGGACCCGGCGCGATCGAGCTGACCGGCCGCTATGAGAGTCTCGACTATACCGATCTCGTCACCGGCGGCGAGGGATGGGCGGGGACTCTCGGCGTGAACTGGTATCTCAACAGCTTCACGCGCGTGCAAGTCAACGCCATCCACTGGGACACCGACAATCGCAGCGGCGCCGTCACCGGCGCCGATTCCGGCGAAACCGTCAGCGCCCGCGTCGCCGTCACCTTCTGATCTTTCCAAGGAACATGCCCATGGATCTGGCGCTGCTCGGCTTCCTGATGGTGGCCACCTTCATGACGCTCATCATGACCAAGCGGATGACCCCGCTGGTCGCGCTGATCGTCATCCCGACGATCTTCGGCGTGATCGCCGGCCAGGCGGCCGGGCTCGGCGACATGATGATCGACGGCATCAAGAATCTCGCGCCGACCGGCGTGATGCTGCTGTTCGCGATCCTGTTCTTCTCGACGATGACCGATACCGGGCTGTTCGATCCGCTGGTCGGCCGGCTGATCCGGCTGGTCCACGGCGATCCGACGCGCATCCTGCTCGGCACCGTCGTGCTGTGCGCGCTGGTCAGCCTCGATGGCGACGGCTCGACCACCTATATCATCACGATCGCCGCGCTGCTGCCGCTCTACAAGCGCTACGACATGAACCGGCTGTATCTGTGCTGCCTGTTGATGGCGACCAGCGGCATCATGAACCTCACCCCCTGGGGCGGCCCGACCGCGCGCGCGGCGAGCGCGCTCAAGCTCGATCCGGCGACGCTGTTCCTGCCGCTGATCCCCGGCATGATCGCCGGCCTCGCCAGCCTGCTCGCGCTGGCGGTGTGGTTCGGCCGCAAGGAGCGCGCCCGCATCGGCGCGGTGCAGGCACGCGAGGAGGCGGAGTTCACCGGCATGGCGGTGTCGCAATATCCCGAGGCGCGCCGGCCGAAACTGATCTGGTTCAACGGCCTGCTCGTCGTCACGCTGCTCACCCTGCTCGTCTGGGGGCTGCTGCCACTGTCGGTGCTGATGATGATCGCCTTCGCGATCGCGATGATCGTCAACTATCCCGGCGTCGCCGAGCAGAAGGAGCGGATCGCCGCGCATGCCGGCAACGTGTTGTCGGTGGTGTCGCTGATCTTCGCCGCGGGCATCTTTACAGGCATCTTGGGCGGCACCGGCATGGTCGAGGCGATGAGCAAGGAGGTCGTCGGCATGATCCCGCCGGTGATGGGCCCCTATATGGCTCCGATCACCGCGTTGCTCAGCCTGCCCTTCACCTTCTTCATCTCCAACGACGCCTTCTATTTCGGCATGCTGCCGATCCTCGCCGAGGCGGGGGCGCATTACGGCGTCTCGCCGATGGCGATCGCGCGCGCCTCGCTGATGGGCCAGCCGGTGCATCTGCTCAGCCCGCTGGTGCCGTCGACCTATCTGCTCGTCAGCCTCGCCGGCGTCGACCTCGCCGACCACCAGCGGTTCACGCTGCTGCCCGCCGCGATGGTGTGCGCGGTGATGACGCTGGTCGGGATGATCGCGCTCGCCTTTCCGTTCGTCGCCGGGTGATCCGCGACGCCGCCTCGATCGCGCCGCGCTTCGCCGTGGCCCCGCGCGCCTTCCGCCGCCCCCAACCCCCGGAGACCCCATGGACCGAACGCGCCTGCCCCTGATGCTGCTGCCCGCGATGGGCTGCGACGGGCGCCTGTGGGCGCGCCAGATCATGGACCTCGCCGATATCGCCGAGCCCGACTTCGGCGATCTGTCGCAGGATGCGACGATCGGCGCGATGGCGGCGCGGGTGCTCGCCGCGATGCCACCGCGTGGCGCCGTCGCCGGGGTCAGCCTCGGCGGCTATGTCGCGCTGGAGATGGTGCGCCAGGCGCCCGACCGGATCACCCGCATCGCCCTGTTCGGCACCCGCGCCTCGATGGAGCCGCGCGCGCGCACCGTCGCCGACCAGGGCCTGATCGCCACCGCGCCGCATGCCGATCCGCAGCTCTCGGCGATCGTCAGCGGTCCGGCGCTGGCGATGGCGGAGCGGCTCGGCCCGGCGGTCTTCGCGCGGCAGCAGGCGGCGCTGCTCGCCCGCCCCGACATCGCCGAGGCGATTCGGGCGATCCACGTGCCGACGCTGGTCGCGGTGGGCGATCGCGACCGTATCTGCACGCCCGACGACGCGCGTGCACTTGCCGAGGCGATTCCCGGCGCGGCCCTGCACGTGCTGCGCGGCTGCGGCCATCTCTCGCCGATGGAGCGGCCCGGCGAGGTGACGACGCTGCTGCGCCGCTGGCTGCGGGCGGAATAGGGGCGGGGTGGGCGCTGCGCGACCCGGCGTTCGTGCCGGTGCGCTGCGCTTTCCGGCCGCGGCAGATGCCGGGGTCGGAAAATGGTGCCCAGAAGAGGACTCGAACCTCCACGACCTTGCGATCGCCAGCACCTGAAGCTGGTGCGTCTACCAATTCCGCCATCTGGGCACGGGGTAGGCGGCGGCCTTTAGGGGGCGGTCGCCGCGCTTGTCAACACGGGTTTCGCCGGGCAAGGGGCGAAACATCAGCACAGCGACGAAAAAATGAGGCCCGGGCGATGAAAGACAAGCTGGTTACGATCTTCGGCGGCGGCGGATTCGTCGGCCGCTATGTGGTGCAGGCGCTGCTCCGCGGCGGCGCGCGGGTGCGCGTCGCCGAGCGCGATCCGCGGCATGCGTGGTTTCTCAAGCCCTTGGGCGGTCTCGGCCAGACGCAATTCGTCGCCGCCGACGTGACATTGCCCGAAACGGTCAGCCGCGCGGTGCAGGGCGCCGATGCGGTGATCAACATGGTCGGGCTGCTTGCCGGCGATTTCGAGCGCGTCCATGTCGGTGGTGCGCGCAACGTCGCCGAGGCCGCCGCGGCGGCCGGGGTCGCGACGCTGGTCCACATGTCGGCGATCGGCGCCGATTCGTCGGCGCCCTCGGCCTATGGCAGCAGCAAGGGCCGCGGCGAGGAGGCGGTCCGTGCCGCCTTCCCGAACGCCGCGATCATCCGCCCGTCGATCGTCTTCGGTCGCGAGGACCAGTTCATCAACCGCTTCGCCGGCATGATCGGCAAGGCCCCGGTGGTGCCGGTGCTGCGCGCGCCGGTGAAGTTCCAGCCGGTGTTCGCGGCCGATGTCGGCGATGCGATGGCGGCGGCGACCGACGCGCGCTTCGCCGGCCAGACGTTCGAGCTCGGCGGCCCCGACGTGATGACGATGGGCGAGATCATCCGCTGGATCGCCAGGACGATCGGCCGCAGCCCGTCGATCGTCGAACTGCCCGATGCGGCCGGCGCGCTGCTCGCCAGCCTGCCGTTCGCGCCGATCACCAAGGACCAGTGGCTAATGCTCCAGCGCGACAACGTCGTCGCGCCGGGCGCGTCGGGGCTGGCGGCGCTCGGCATCGACCCGACCCCGCTGCAGGCGGTCGCGCCCGAATGGCTCGTCCGCTTCCGCCGCACCGGCCGGTTCGGTCGTCGCGCCGAAACCCTCGCCGCTTAAGGACGTTTCATGGACCTGCTCACCGTCATCCTCCTCGGCATCGTCGAGGGGGTCACCGAATTCCTGCCCGTCTCCTCGACCGGCCATCTGATCCTCGCCGGCACCTTGCTCGGCGTGCAGGACCAAGCAACCGCGACCTTCGACATCGTGATTCAATTGGGCGCCATCCTCGCGGTGATCGTCCTCTACTGGCGACGCTTCTGGGACGTGGCGGTGGGCCTCGTCGGTGGCCAGCCCAAATCCTGGGCGTTCGTGCGCAATATCGCGCTCGGCTTCCTGCCCGCCGCGGCGATCGGCGTGGTCGTCTACAAGGCGGTCAAGGCGTTGCTCGAAAGCCCGACCGTGGTCGCGGTCGCGCTGATCGTCGGCGGCATCGCGATCCTCGTCATCGAGCGGCTGGTCAAGCAGGCGCGGATCGAATCGGTCGAGGCGATGCCGTGGAGCACCGCGCTCGGCGTCGGCGTCGTCCAGTGTCTCGCGATGATCCCGGGCGTCAGCCGGTCGGGCGCGACGATCATGGGCGCGCTCAGCCTCGGCGTCGATCGGCGCGCGGCGGCGGAATTCTCCTTCTTCCTCGCCATCCCGACGATGCTCGCCGCCTCGGGCTACGACCTGCTCAAATCGGGCGCGACCCTGGGGCAGGGCGAGTGGCTCAGCATCGCGATCGGCTTCGTCGTCTCGTTCGTCGTCGCTTTGGTGGTGATCCGCTGGTTCGTCGGCATCGTCAGCCGTCACGGTTTTGCACCGTTCGCATGGTATCGGATCGTCATCGGCGCGGTGGCATTGGTCGCACTTCAACTGCGATAGGTCCGCAGCGATACCAAATTTCCGATTTCCGGGCCAGTCCATCCTGCGAAGGGGTCATTACGACGCTATATTAGGGAATGGGTGCTGACGTATTGGTCAATTTATGCGTGACACGGCGCTTCTTCCTGCGTAGCGACGCGGGAAGGAGGCCCCATGGCGCACGATTCCATGCTTAAGTTCGTCGGCCGTCAGCAGGCCTATCCCGCGAAGCGGGCACCCCAGGCGCGTGCCGAGGACTTCGCCGAGATCGCCGCGCGCTATGCAGCGCCGGCCGCGGAGGATCAGGCGGGGCGCTGCTCGCAATGCGGCGTGCCTTATTGCTCGGTGCATTGCCCGCTGCACAACCACATTCCCGACTGGCTGCGGCTGACCGCCGAGGGGCGGCTGCGCGAGGCGTACGAGCTGTCAAACAGCACCTCGACCATGCCCGAGATCTGCGGCCGCATCTGCCCGCAGGACCGTTTGTGCGAGGGCAATTGCGTGATCGAATTCACCGGCCACGGCGCGGTGACGATCGGCTCGGTCGAGAAGTTCATCACCGACACCGCCTGGGAAGAGGGTTGGGTCGAGCCGCTGGTGCCGGGGCCGGCGCGCGGGCAGTCGGTGGCGGTGATCGGCGCCGGTCCGGCCGGGCTGACCGCGGCGGAATACATGCGCGGCCACGGCTATGAGGTCCATGTCTACGACCGGCACGATCGCGCCGGCGGGCTGCTGACCTATGGCATCCCCGGCTTCAAGCTCGAGAAGCCCGTCGTCATGCGCCGCGTCGACCGGCTCAAGGCGGGCGGCATCGTCTTCCACGAAGGCTTCGGCGTCGGTGAGCAGGCGAGCCTCGACGATCTGCGTCGCGAGCATGACGCGGTGCTGATCGCGACCGGCGTCTACAAGGCGCGCGCGCTCGACGTCGCCGGTGGTGACGACGGCCGCGTGGTGGCGGCGCTCGATTTCCTGATCGCGTCGAACCGCAAGGGCTTCGGCGACGCGGTGCCGGCGTTCGACGAGGGCGGGCTCGATGCGGCGGGCAAGCACGTCGTCGTGATCGGTGGCGGCGATACCGCGATGGACTGCGTCCGTACCGCGATCCGCCAGGGCGCGGCGTCGGTGAAATGCCTCTACCGCCGCGACCGCAAGAACATGCCGGGCAGCCAGCGCGAGGTCACCAATGCCGAGGAGGAGGGCGCCGACTTCGTCTGGCTCTCCGCCCCGGCGGCGTTCGACAGCGACGGCACGGTGCGCGCGCGCAAGATGCGTCTGGGTGCGCCCGATGCGAGCGGTCGCCGCGCGCCGGAAGCCGATCCGAGCGGCGACTTCACGCTGAAGGCCGATCTCGTCATCAAGGCGCTGGGCTTCGACGCCGAGGATCTGCCAGCGCTGTTCGGCGCGCCCGAACTTGGCGTCAGCCGCTGGGGGACGGTGTTGGTCGACGGCAAGACGCTGATGACCAGCCTCGACGGCGTGTTCGCGGCGGGCGACATCGTCCGTGGCGCGAGCCTCGTCGTCTGGGCGATCCGCGACGGCCGCGACGTCGCGGCGACGATGCACAAATGGCTCAAGGCGAAGGCAAAGGCGGGAAAGGTCGCGGCGTGAGACTGACCGCGGACGAGGTGCAGGCGATCAAGGCGGCCGCCGTCGAAGCGTTCGGCGCATCCGCCGTCGTGCGCCTGTTCGGCAGCCGGGTGGACGATGCCAAACGTGGTGGCGATATCGACCTGCTGATCGAGGCGCCGGCGGATCGGATCGGGATCGTCCATGAGTCGCGATTTCTGTCCGACCTGTTCCGGCGGATCGACGAGCGCAAGGTCGATGTGGTGTTGACCCAACAGGGTCAGCCATTGCCGCCGTTCGCTGCGATGGTCGCGCAACATGCGGTGCCGCTCCCATGACGGACACCGAGGTCTTTATCGGTCGCACACTCGCCCGCTGTCGCAGGGTTGCGGCGGGCGCGGAGGAACTGGTGCCGCTGCTGGCTGGCGTGATGCCGTTCGGTGGCGAGGATCTCGCCGCGTTAAACCTGATGCAACGCACGGCGGCGACCGCATTCCTGAAACGGTTCGAACAGCTTCAGGATCTGATCGCCCGCGCGGTGCGCGCGATCGCGGGCTGGACGGGCGTCGACGCCGGGTCGATGACCCATCGCGACATCGGCGATTGGCTGGAGAAGCATGCGCTCGTGTCCGACGCCGAATCCTGGATGGTGGCGGTGCGCCTGCGCAACCGGCTCGTCCACGAATATCCGATCGAAGAGCAAGAACAGGTGCGGCGGCTCAACGAAAGCTGGGCCACGATGCCCCTGCTGCGCACCATCACCGACAATCTCGGCGCTTATGCCGAAGGGAAGGGCCTGCCGTCATGACCGACGCCCATGATCCGATGAAGACTGACCAGCGTGCCTATCTCGCGGAACACGGCATGTACCGTCCCGACAGCGAGGGCGATGCCTGCGGCGTCGGCCTCGTCGCCGCCACTGACGGTCGTGCGTCGCGGCGCGTCGTCCAGTCGGCGGTCGATGCGCTGAAGGCGGTGTGGCACCGCGGCGCGGTCGATGCCGACGGCAAGACCGGCGACGGCGCCGGCATCCATATCGACCTGCCGCACCGCTTCTTCGACGATGCGGTCGTCGCGAGCGGCCACAAGGTGCTGCCCAACCGGCTCGCGGTCGGCATGATCTTCCTGCCGCGCACCGATCTCGGCGCGCAGGAGAATTGCCGCACGATCGTCGAGAGCGCGATCATCGAGGCGGGCTATACGATCTACGGCTGGCGACAGGTGCCGGTCGACGTGTCGGTGATCGGCCTCAAGGCGCAGACGACGCGGCCCGAGATCGAGCAGATCATGATCGCCGGCCCGTTGCCCGACGACGTCTCCGCCGCCGAGTTCGAGAAGAACCTGTATCTCGTCCGCCGCCGCATCGAGAAGCGCGTCATCGCCGCGCAGATCCAGGGTTTCTACGTCTGTTCGCTTTCGTGCCGCTCGATCGTCTACAAGGGGCTGTTCCTCGCCGAGAGCCTGTCGGTCTTCTATCCCGACCTGCAGGATCAAAGGTTCGAATCGCGCGTCGCGATCTTCCACCAGCGCTATTCAACCAACACCTTCCCGCAATGGTGGCTGGCGCAGCCGTTCCGCTGCCTTGCGCACAATGGCGAGATCAACACGATCCGCGGCAACAAGAACTGGATGCTCAGCCACGAGATCCGGATGGCGAGCCTCGCGTTCGGCGACAATTCGGAGGACATCAAGCCGGTGATCCCGGCGGGCGCGTCCGACACCGCCGCGCTCGACGCGGTGTTCGAGGCGATCTGCCGTTCGGGCCGCGATGCGCCGACCGCCAAGCTGATGCTCGTCCCCGAGGCGACCGGTGCGGACACGCCGCCCGATCACGCCGCGATGTATAATTATCTCGCCTCGGTGATGGAGCCGTGGGACGGCCCCGCCGCGCTGGCGATGACCGACGGCCGCTGGGCGGTGGCGGGCGTCGACCGCAACGCGCTGCGGCCGCTGCGCTATACGCAGACCTCGGACGGGCTGCTGATCGTCGGCTCGGAGACCGGCATGGTCGTCGTCCCCGAATCGACCGTCGTCGCCAAGGGTCGGCTCGGGCCGGGCCAGATGATCGCGGTTGACCTCGACGCAGGCCGGGTGCTCGGCGACCGCGAGGTCAAGGACCGGATCGCCGCGGAGCACGATTATCCCGCGATGATCGGCGAATTCCATACGCTCGACGACCTGCCCGAGGTCGCCGAGGCGGTGGTCCGTTTCGATCGGCCCGCGCTCGCGCGCCGGCAGGTCGCCGCCGGCCAGACGCTGGAGGATATGGAGCTGATCCTGTCGCCGATGGTCGAAACCGCGAAAGAGGCGATCGGCTCGATGGGCGACGATACGCCGCTCGCCGTCATTAGCGACAAGCCGCGTCTCATCAGCCAGTTCTTCCGCCAGAATTTCAGCCAGGTCACCAACCCGCCGATCGATCCGCTGCGCGAGCGCTACGTCATGTCGCTGCGCACGCGGTTCGGCAATCTCGCCAATATCCTCGACACCGAGGATCAGCGCGATCGCGTGCTGGTGCTCGATTCGCCGGTGCTCACCGGCCAGCATTGGGCGCGGCTCAAGGCGCATTTCGCGCGCACCGCGACCGAGATCGACTGCACCTTCGACGCGGAGGGCGGCCCGGAAAAGCTGCGCGCCGCGATCCAGCGCATCCGCAACGAGGCGGAGCAGGCGGTGCGGCAGGGCAAGAGCGAGCTGTTCCTGACTGACGAGCACGTCTCCGAAGACCGGATCGCGATCGCCGGCGTGCTGGCGGCGGCGGCGGTGCATACGCATCTCGTCCGTCGGGGGCTGCGCTCCTATGCCTCGATCAACGTCCGCTCGGCGGAATGTCTCGACACGCATTATTACGCGGTGCTGATCGGCGTCGGCGCGACGACGGTGAACGCCTATCTCGCCGAGGCGGCGATCGTCGACCGGCAGGCACGCGGCCTGTTCGGCGACTTGTCCTTGGACGAATGCCTCAAGCGCCATCGCCATGCGATCGAGGAGGGGCTGCTCAAGATCATGAGCAAGATGGGGATCGCGGTGATCTCCTCCTATCGCGGCGGCTATAATTTCGAGGCGGTCGGCCTCTCGCGCAGCCTCGTCAACGACCTGTTCCCCGGCATGCCCGCCAAGATCTCGGGCGAGGGCTATAATTCGCTGCACCACAGCGCGCTCGTCCGCCACGAACTGGCCTGGGACGAGGGCGTGGCGAAGCTGCCGATCGGCGGCTTCTACCGCCAGCGCCACACCGGCGAGACCCACGCCTATTCGGCGCAACTCATGCACCTGCTCCAGACCGCGGTGTCGACCGACAGCTATACCAGCTATCTGCAATTCAGCCGCGGTGTCGCCGATCTGCCGCCGGTCTATCTGCGCGACCTGCTCCAGTTTAATTTCCCGAGCGAGGGCGTGCCGGTCGATCAGGTCGAGGCGATCACCGAGATCCGCAAGCGTTTCGTCACCCCGGGCATGTCGCTGGGCGCGCTCAGCCCCGAGGCGCACGAGACGCTGGCGATCGCGATGAACCGCATCGGCGCCAAGGCGGTGTCGGGCGAGGGCGGCGAGGATGTGAAGCGCTTCAAGCCCTATGAGAATGGCGACAACGCCAATTCGACGATCAAGCAGATCGCGAGCGGCCGGTTCGGCGTCACCGCCGAATATCTCAACGCCTGCGAGGAGATCGAGATCAAGGTCGCGCAGGGCGCCAAGCCCGGCGAGGGCGGCCAGTTGCCCGGCTTCAAGGTGACCGAGTTCATCGCCAAGCTGCGCCATGCGACGCCGGGCGTGACGCTGATCTCGCCGCCGCCGCACCATGACATCTATTCGATCGAGGATCTCGCGCAGCTCATCTACGACCTCAAGCAGATCAACCCGCGCGCGCGCGTCTGCGTCAAGCTGGTCAGCTCGTCGGGGATCGGCACCGTCGCCGCTGGCGTCGCCAAAGCCCACGCAGACGTCATCCTGATCGCCGGCCATGTCGGCGGCACCGGCGCGAGCCCGCAGACCAGCGTCAAATATGCCGGCACGCCGTGGGAGATGGGCCTCAGCGAGGTCAACCAGGTGCTGACCCTCAACGGCTTGCGCGGCCGGGTGCGGCTGCGCACCGACGGCGGGCTCAAGACCGGGCGCGACATCGTCATCGCCGCGATCCTCGGCGCCGAGGAATATGGTATCGGCACGTTGAGCCTCGTCGCGATGGGCTGCATCATGGTGCGCCAGTGCCATAGCAACACCTGCCCGGTCGGCGTCTGCACGCAGGATCAGGCGTTGCGCGACAAGTTCGTCGGCACGCCCGAGAAGGTCATCAACCTGATGACCTTCATCGCCGAGGAGGTGCGCGACATCCTCGCCCGGCTCGGCGTCAGGAGTCTCGACGAAGTGATCGGCCGCACCGAATTCCTGCGTCAGGTCAGCCGCGGTGCCGAGCATCTGGACGATCTCGATCTCAACCCGATCCTCGCCAAGGTCGATGCGACCGACGCCGAGCGCCGCTTCTCGCTGTCGACCTTCCGCAACGAGGTCCCCGACAGTCTCGACGCGCAGATCATCAAGGATGCCGCGGCGGTGTTCAGCCGCGGCGAGAAGATGCAGCTCACCTATTCGGTGCGCAACACGCATCGCGCGGTCGGCACGCGGCTGTCGAGCGAGGTCACCCGCCGTTTCGGGATGAGCAAGCTCGCCGACGGCCACGTCACCGTCCGGCTGCGCGGGAGCGCCGGGCAGAGCCTCGGGGCCTTCATGTGCAAGGGCATCACGCTCGAAGTGTTCGGCGACGCCAACGATTATGTCGGAAAGGGCCTTTCGGGCGGCATCATCGTGCTCCGCCCGGCGGTGTCCTCGCCATTGGCGAGCCAGGACAATACGATCCTCGGCAACACCGTGCTCTACGGCGCGACCTCGGGGACGCTGCTCGCCGCGGGGCAGGCGGGCGAGCGGTTCGCGGTGCGCAATTCGGGCGCGACGGTGGTGGTCGAGGGCTGCGGCGCCAACGGCTGCGAGTATATGACCGGCGGCGTCGCGGTGCTGCTCGGCCGCGTCGGGCAGAATTTCGGCGCGGGCATGACTGGCGGCATGGCCTTCGTCTACGATCCCGACGGCGAGTTCGCGCAGCGCGCCAATCCGGAGAATATCGTCTGGCAGCGGCTCGCCTCGGCGCATTGGGAGGGCGTGCTGCGCGACCTCGTCGAGCGGCATGCCAATGCTACGGACAGCAAATGGTCGAAGGGTCTGCTCGCCGACTGGGAGCGGATCGCCGGCGATTTCTGGCAGGTCGTGCCGAAGGAGATGCTGTCGCGGCAGACCTATCCGCTGGACGATTCGGTGGAACTGGTCGCGGCGGAGTGACGGATCAGAGCGCGGACCGGATATCGGTCCGCGCGAAATCCTCGCCTTTGTAGAGCAAGGGCGCGTCGAGTGCTTTGGCGATCGCATAGACCATGCAGTCGCCGAAATTCAGCCGGGCCGGCCGGCCGCCGAAGCGCGTATATGCCTCGCATGCGATCACCAGATGCTGTTCGGTCCAGTCGACGAGGCGGATAATGCCGTGACTGAATAACGGCACCGCGAGGCGTTTGTCATCCGGCGTTACTCGCCGGCTGAGCACAAGATGGACCTCAAGCGCGGTGGGTGCTGGCATGATCGCCTCGTCGGCGCTTGCAATGGCTCGCAGGAAGCGGTCGGCATCCGGCTCTTCCAACGCGATGGCGACCAGCGCCGACGCGTCGACGACGATCATTTCGGCAGGCCGTCCGCGTCGTACAGCATCTCGTCCGGGGATCGGTCGTCGAGTACCGGCAGAGTGCGGATATGCGCCTGCAGTTTGCGGACGTCGTCCAGCCACGCCAGCCGTTCCGGCGACAGGCGCGCCCGTAGGTCCAACTCCTTAGAGAGTTCGCCGAGCATCACCTGTCCGACAATATCGGCCGGAGTCTGCCCACGCAGCTCCGACAGTTGATGGATCGCGTGTTCGACATCGGGCCGATCGATCTGGATATCCATTGGATCACCTCTGCGGTGGTGAACTGGTAAATAGATTGGGGCAGGCTGGTCTGCAACGGCTTCACCTCGCCCCCGCCGATGCCCTACAGGGGCCGTATGTGGCAGCTTTACCAATTCCCGCTTTGTCCGTTCAGCCGCAAGGTGCGCCTGCTGCTCGGCGAGAAGGGCATCGGCTATGAGCTGGTGCGCGAATCGCCGTGGGACCGACGCGACGAGTTCATGGACATGAACCCCGCCGGCGAAACGCCGGTTATGGTCGACGCGTCCCGCCCCGGTGCGCCGCTGATCGATTCGATGGCGATCTGCGAATATTTCGAGGAGACGGTCGACAAGGCGGCGACGATCAACGGCACCGCCGCCAATCGCGCCGAGATCCGCCGGCTGGTGAGCTGGTTCGACACGCATTTCTATCGCGACGTCACCGGGCCGCTGCTCCACGAGCGCGTCGTCAAGCGGCTCGCGCACCGCGCCGCGCCCGATGCCAAGGGGCTGCGCGAGGCGATGAAGGCGGCGGTCAGCCATCTCGATTATACCGATTATCTGCTCGACCACCGCAACTGGCTCGGCGGCGCGACCCTGAGCCTCGCCGATCTCGCCGCGGCGGCGCAGATCTCGGTCGCCGACTATCTCGGCGGCATCGACTGGAAGGGGCACGACCAGACCGCGCGCTGGTATCGCGGCTTCAAGAGCAGGCCGAGCTTCCGGCCGTTGCTGTCGGAGCGGATGGAGATGATCGGACCACCGGCGCATTACGACAATGTCGATTTCTGAGCCGATCACCTTCGCCGATTTCGAGCGGGTCGACATCCGCGTCGGCACGATCGTCGCCGCCGAGCCCTTTCCGGAGGCGCGCAAGCCGGCGATCAAGCTGCGCATCGATTTCGGCGACGCGATCGGGGTGAAGAGATCCTCGGCGCAGATCACCGACCATTACACGCCCGAGGCGCTCGTCGGCAGGCAGGTCGCGGCGGTGGTCAATTTCCCGCCGCGCCAGATCGGCCCGTTCATGTCCGAGGTGCTGACGCTCGGCTTCCCCGATTCGGACGGCAAGGTGGTGCTGATCGGCCCGAGCTTGGCAGTGCCGAACGGCGGCAAGCTGTTCTGACCGGCGCGCGGTGCCTGCGCGCGCCTTACGAACCGCCGTCCCGCGCCAGCAAGTCCAGCGTCGCCGGATCGCACTCGCCGCCGTAGAAGCGCGTCAGTGCCGCCTCGAACGGCGCGGGATCGTCCGCGACCGCGGCGAACAGCGTCAGCGACGAGCGCAGCTTGAGCGCGTCGACCTCGCCGAAGATCGCGACGGCGGTGCCGGGTGCGCTGGTCACCGTCCGCGTCGCCTCGATCAGCCGCGGGCTGAGCAGCGGATGCGCAAGATAGGCGCGCGCCTCCGCCGCGTCGCGGATCGCGTAGAAACGCGCGGTCTCGCTGCGCCCGAGGCCGGCGATCTGCGGAAAGATGAACCACATCCAGTGGCTGGTCTTGCGGCCGCGGCGCAATTCGGCGAGCGCCTGATCGTGGACGAGCGCCTGGGCGGAGAGGAAACGGTCGAGAGCTTGCGTCATATCGCAGGCAACCGCCGGGGCGCTTGCCGCGTTCCACGACAATGCGCGCTCTCTGCCTTGCTCCGCTCCTGCTGCTCGCCGCCTGCGGCAGTGGCCAAAAGTCCAACGGTGCGGACAATGCCGCGGCACGCTTCGTGCCGCCGGCGACGCAGCCGCCCAAGCCACTGCCGGGGCAGGAGCACAGCAATCCGATCACCGCCTATGTCGGCAAATATCCGGGCGATACGGTCGCCGGGGTCGGCTTCTACGACCGGACCGAGGTATCGCGCGCGCTGATCGATGCGATCGGCGACGACACGTTGCGCCATCGCTTCACCGCGCATGACGCGGTCAGCGTGCCGATCTTCCAGACCAAGGACGGGCGCATCGCCGCGCATGGCTGCGAAGCGCACAATTGCGACGGCAAGGACTGGACCTTCCTCGTCGCCCCCGACGGAACGCGCGGCGAGGCCTGTTACCACGATGGCGAGACGATGGGCGCGACCAGCCGCTGGTATGCCGCCGGCAGTCCGCCGAAATCCCGTCCCGGCGATTGCCCCCAGGAGTAAGCGATGCTCGAACACGTTCCTGCCTGGCTCGGCCAGGCGCTCAGCGGCGTCCGCGCCGGCGCCGACAAGCTGGCGATTGCCCGGCCCGAACTTGGCGCCACGTTTCCCGCGCTCGATCTCACCAGCCCGGCGTTCGCCGATGGCGCGCCATTGCCCGACCGGTTCACCGCGGATGGCGAGGGCGTATCGCCGCCGCTGACCTGGGGCGCCGCGCCGGCGGGCACCGCGCTGTTCGCGCTGCTGGTCGAAGACGCCGATGCGCCGGCGCCGCAGCCGCTCGTCCATGCGGTGATATGGGGGATCGCCGCGGATGCCGGGCGCCTCGAAGAGGGCGCGATCGTCGGTGATGGTGCCGGATCGCCCGACCGCGATGTCGGGCGCAATTCCTACCTGCGCGAGGGCTGGTTGCCGCCCGATCCGCCGACCGGCCACGGTGCGCATCGCTACGTGTTCCAGCTGTTCGCGCTTGGTCCGGATGTCGGGGCGCCGGGCGAGACGCCGGGTCGCACCGCGATTATCGAGGCGATGGCGGGGCATGTGCTCGCCGCCGGAGTGTTGACCGCAACCTATGGTCGCGGCGAGGCGGCGGCGGTCGGCCCGGTCGGGGCCGCCGCGCCCGCCTGAGTCATCATGCGATCGGCGTGACCGGCACCGCGGCGCTGATTGCGACGGCAGCGAAGGCGAGGGCGGCGACGACCGAGAAAGCGGTGCGCTGGGCGAGTTCGAGGCGGAGAAACATGGCGTTGGTCCCTTTGCTGATCGGGGCGAACCGTTCGCCGCCGATGCTAGGGACGTTGCAGCCATCGTGCCAGAAACAAAAAACGGTTGATTTCTGCCGATTTTCGTGGTGAGGTGAGATGCGCTTGGGAAATCCCGCCAGCCGCATCCGTACGTTGCGCCAAGATCAGGCGGCGCAGACCCGGTCGCGGCCCTCGGCCTTGGCCGTGTAGAGCAGACGGTCGGCGCGATCGAAGGCATCGGTGAGCGTCTCGCCGGCATGGACCGCGGTCACGCCGATCGACACCGTCACCTGCCCCAGCGGGCGGTCGCTCTCGCGCAAGCGGAAGCGCTTTACCGAGATCGCGTCGCGCACGTCGTCGAGTCGCGCTGCCGCATCCGCCAGCGCGACGCCGTGCAGCAGCACCGCGAATTCCTCGCCGCCGTGCCTGACGACGAGATGATCGCCGCACGCATCGGCGAGCGTCCGCGCCACCGCGCTGAGTACGCGGTCGCCAATCGGATGGCCGTGGACGTCGTTGATCCGCTTGAACCGGTCTATGTCGCATACGGCGAGGCAGAAGGGACCGTCGTGCTCGCGCCGTACCGCGAACGCCTCATCGAACGCGCGGCGGTTGGGCAGGCCGGTCAGCGGATCGCGCCGCGCGGTGTCGTTCGCCTCGGCCAGCTTGGCGCGCAACGCCTCGGCCTCGTCGGTCGCCTTGGCCAGCCGCATCTCCGCCTCGCGGATGCGGGTGAGCATCGCGCCGGTGATCCGTGCGATCTCGTCGAGCCCCGCGGCGGCGGGGATGGCCGGCGTATTGTGGCGGATCGCCGCCGCGCTCTGCGCGAGATCGCGACCGAAGCCGCGCGTCTCGTCCTGCATCTCGCGCATCATCGTCGCGAAACCGTCGACCTGCGCCTGCGTCTTCGCCACCAAAACGGCGGCATCGTCGTCGCGTGCATCGGGTTCGCCCTGGCGCCTGTCGGCCTGCGACTCGACGGCGGCGCCGCCGGTGCTCACCGTCCCGCCCAGCGCTTCGATATCGGTGCGGCTGAGCCGGATGCCGCCGTCGGTCAGCCGGCGCACCGCCTGGGCGATGGCGCCATGCGGATCGGCGATGACGTCATAGGCGAAGCTGTAATGCGTCGGTTCCGGCGACAGGCCGTGATCCGCCAGGAAGTGGCCGATCTGCCCGAACAGATCGACCTTTCCGTCCTTCCTCGCTGCAATCCCGCGCATGCCCCACCCTTCGTTCGCAAGCACTTATAAATACTATTACTTAGCGTAGGGTTTCGAAAAGATCAGGAATGGTGAAGCTTGCGCACCGCGGCGAGCGTCAGCGCCACGTGCTGCGCCGGGTTCATGTCGTCGTGGACGAACGCGACGCGGCCGTCGGATGCGATGACGTAGCTGGTCCGCTTGGTCAGCGCGCGCCCGCCGCCGTTGAGCGCGACGTCATAGCCCTTGATGACGTTCGGCCCGGCACTGGCGACCGCGAACTTGCCCGCGCATTTCTCCGCGGAGAAGCGCTGGAGCGTCGGTACGTCGTCCGCCGACATGCCGATCACCGTCGCGCCGGCCTTCTGGAAGTCGGGGATCGCCTCGGCGAAGGCATGCGCCTCGGCATTGCAGCCGCCGGTGAACGCCGCCGGGAAGAAATACAGCACCACCGGCCCCTTCTTGAGCTGCTGTGCCAGGTCGACCCCGACCACCTGCCCGGCGACCGCCCCGCGGGTGGAAAAGGTCGGCGCCTTGGCACCGACCGGCAGGCCGGCGAGCGCGGGGGTGGCGATCAGGGCGACGGCGGCAATGGCGGCGGGGAACAGGCGCATGGGATATCCTCTCGACTTTCGTGCACTCTAGCGTGGCGCGGGGCGGCGCGATAGGGCTGGCCCATGCCGATCACCGCCGCCGATATCCAGCTCGCCAGCCGCCTCGCCGACGCCGCCGGCGCCGCGATCCGTCCCTATTTCCGCGCCGAGCATGGCGTCGAATTCAAGGACGATCATTCGCCCGTCACCCGCGCCGACCGCGAAGCGGAGGCGGCGATGCGCAAATTGCTCGATGCCGAGGCGGCGGGCGACGGCGTGATCGGCGAGGAATATGGCGAGAAGCCCGGCGTGACGGGGCGGCAATGGGTGCTCGACCCGATCGACGGCACGCGCAGCTTCACCGTCGGTCGCGCGATCTTCGGCACGCTGATCGCGTTGGTCGAGGACGGCTGGCCGCTGCTCGGCATCATCGACCAGCCGGTGCAGCGCGAACGCTGGCTCGGCGTCGCCGGCCGCCCGACGACGTTGAACGGCCGGCCGACGCGCACGCGGACCTGTCAGCAGCTCGAAGGCGCGGTGCTCGCCACCACCAGCCCGCATCTGTTCGCCGAGGACGACGTGCCGCATTACATGGCGCTCGTCGCCGCCGCCTCGGGCGGCCATACGCGGCAGGGGCCGGTCTATGGCGGCGACTGCTACAATTACGGGCTGCTGGCGAGCGGGCAGCTCGACATCGTCGTCGAATCGGGGCTGCAATTGTACGATTTCGCCGCGCTGGTGCCGGTGGTCGAGGGCGCGGGCGGTCGCATGTGCGACTGGAACGGCGACCCCCTGACCTCGGCGAGCGCCGGCCACGTCCTCGCGATCGGCGACCCGGCGCGCACCGACGACGTGCTTGAGGCGATCCGCGCGACCGCGGGGAACGACCACGGTCATTGAGGGAATCCCATACCCCACTCCGTCATCCCCGCGCAGGCGGGGATCCATACACGCTGACGTAGCGGCTTAAAGGGGGACCCGCGCGTCTGGATCCCCGCCTACGCGGGGATGACAACGAGGTCAGAATATCCCCAGGAACTTCTTCCGCTGGCTCTTCTTTTCGCCGCCGGTCGTCTTGCCGTCCTCGTCCTTCGCCGTCGTGCCGTGGCCGACGTCGTCGCGCGCTTGCCCCTTCGTCGTCCGCTGCGCCTGCGCCGTCGCGCCGGACAGCACCGGCCCGCACGCCGCCGACTTGGCATCGCCGACGTCGACGAACGCCAGCACCCCCGCCAGCGGCGTCGCGACCAGCGCGAGCCCCAGCCCCGCGCCCGCGCGCCCGAGCAACTGGTCGCTGATGACATTGAGCTTCGGTGCCGCGAAATAGCCGCCGACGCCGACCGGCGACTGGCCCGAGAACAGGCTGAACTTCTTGCCGTCCGCACGGAAGGCGAGATCGACCGCCTCGGTCCTGAAGCTGAACCCGCCGCGGCCGACGATGACGTTCTTGGTCGTGTCGATCAGGATCGGGTCCGCCGCCGCGACGCCGTTGCGCACGGTGAAGCCGATCAGCCCGCAATTCACCTCGACCGGCTTCTTCAGCTTGTCCTCGAACATCTTCTGCACGAACGTGCCGAGATCGAGCTCGGCGAGCTGGACGTTGCGTGTCCACAATTGGCCGTGCGGCATGACGAAGGCGATCCGCCCTCGCGCGGTGCTGAGCGAATCGTGGATCGAATCGCCGCGCCCCTCGAGCTGGATGCGTCCCTTGATCGTCCCCGTCGTCCCCGCCTCGGCGACGCCATAGCCAGCGAGCAATTTGCCCATCGGCGTCGGCGACAGGCGGATGTCATAGGTGTCGCGCGCCGGCCGCTGGCGCGTATCGAACACCACGTCGGCGGCGACGTTGCCGCGCGCCATCGCCATTGTCAGCGGCGACAGCGCCAGCCGGCCGCGCTCCAGATCGAGCGTCATGTCGATGTCGCTGATCGGCAGGTTGCGCGAGCGCACCCGTGCGATCGTCCATTTCAGATCGGCGTCGAAGCGCTGCATCGTCGCGATCGGCAGCGCCGCCTCGGGCAGGATGCGCTGCGGCGCGGCACCAGTGGCGCGCGCGGCGGCGAGCGCGCCCTTGGTCGCGACGATATCGGGATTGTAGCCGATGAACGGTGCGGCATCGATGATGTCGAGCGTCTTGGTCGATAGCTGCGAATCGAGATGCAGCCGCTCGCCGTTGGTGATCTTCAGCGTGCCGGCGACGTCGCTTGCCCCGACTACGCCGCTCATGCGGGTGAAATTATAGACCTGCCCCTGCTGCATTAGTTGCGCTTTCAGCCGGTAGATGCGCGTATTGGGGATGGCGACGCCGATGATGCCGAGCAGCTCGGACAGGTTGCGGCCGCGCGCACGCGTCTGCAACGGCACGCCCTCGATCGCTGCGATCGACGGCAACGTGCCCGAGACGTCGAGCACGTTGTGTGCCGCCCAGGCGCGCATCACCAATTCGTTCTTGCCGCGGTTGACCGTCGCGTCGGGGGCGAGCAGCCGCGCAGTGACGCGGAACGGCGTGCCGCGCACCAGTCCGTCGCCCTCGACGCCGACCGCACGGCCGATCCGCGCATCGGTCGAGCGGATATCGTCGACCTTGAGGTCGGCGAGCAATTGCATGCGCGGGTCGCGATAGCGCACGCTCGTGCCGCGCACCGTCGCGGTTTCGATGCGCGGGAAGTCGAGCGGCTTGCCGCCCTTCTTGTCGCTGAACGTCCACGTGTTGGCGGTATGCGCGCGGTTCCATTCGAGATCGACCGCGCCGTCGGTGAGATCGAGCCAGTAGAGATGCCGCTTGCCCCACAACAGCGACAGCGGCGCGATCCGCGTGTCGATCCGCGCCGCCTGGAACAGATAGGGTCGCGTCGCCCACTCCGGATTGGCGATCGTCATCTGCTCGGCGACGAACTTGATGCGGAACGGCGCGAAATAGAGCTGGAAATCGCCCGCCACCGTCACCGGCCGATGCGTCTGGCCGCCGACGAATCGCTCGAACGGATGGCGCAGGAAACGGCCCTTGGTGATATAGAGCACCAGCCAGATCGCGACGATCAGCCCGACCAGCGTCAACAGGATGTTACGGACGATCCGCCAGACGCGGCGGCGCTGCGGAGCGACCGCGGCGGGAGGGGGCGGCGGCGCGGCAGCCGGTTCCGGAGCGGGGGGCGGCATATCCATCGCCGCCTGAATCGCGCCAGCGCTCGTTCCGGTTCCGCATCGGTTGCGTTTCCTCGCGGGGTCGGCTAGGGGCCCCGCTTCCCGAGCGAGGCGCTACAGGACTGCCCGGCCATCAAGGGCTGCCGCGGCGGTTCATGCCATGCTCACAGCGAAAGGACCAAAATGCCCAAGCTCAAGACCAAGAGTGGCGTCAAGAAGCGCTTCAAGCTGACCGCCAGCGGCCTGCTGAAGCACGGCGTCGCCGGCAAGCGCCACCGCCTGATCAGCCACAACAGCAAGTACATCCGCCAGAACCGCGGCACCAAGGTGCTGTCGAAGGCCGACACCGCGACGGTGAAGGCCTGGGCGCCGTACGGCCTCAAGTAAGGACATCAGGACATGGCACGCGTCAAACGTGGTGTAACCACCCGCGCCAAGCACAAGAGGATTCTTGAGCAGGCCAAGGGCTATTACGGCCGCCGCAAGAACACCATCCGTATCGCCCGTCAGGCCGTCGAAAAGGCCGGGCAGTACGCCTATCGCGACCGCAAGGTCAAAAAGCGGA
The DNA here is from genome assembly GCF_000764535.1 of Sphingomonas taxi. Classification (NCBI taxonomy): domain Bacteria; kingdom Pseudomonadati; phylum Pseudomonadota; class Alphaproteobacteria; order Sphingomonadales; family Sphingomonadaceae; genus Sphingomonas; species Sphingomonas taxi. Next base: position 3,837,724 of record NZ_CP009571.1, read on the forward strand.
CCTTCCGCGGCCTGTGGATCCAGCGCATCAACGCCGGCGTCCGCGCCGAGGGTCTGACCTATTCGCAGTTCATGCACGGCCTCAAGCTCGCCGGTGTCCAGCTCGACCGCAAGGTTCTGGCCGACATCGCGATGCACGAGAGCGCCGCATTCAGCGCGATCATCGCCCAGGCGAAGGCCGCGCTGCCCCAGGCCGCGTAAGCGATCGGGACTGCAGACGGATCGGGGCGCCGGTGGGACACCACCGGCGCCCTTTTTCGTTTTCGGGCCATTCCCCTCTCCCCATTGTCATCCCCGCGTAGGCGGGGATCCATAAACGCTGACGTCCATGCTGGAGGCGCAACACCTGCGCGTCTGGATCCCCGCCTTCGCGGGGATGCCGATGAAGCGGGGGGCGGACACCTCCCCAAACCGGAAGGCATAGCGGATGGAATGGCAGCCCTGCGTCTACATCCTCGCCAGTCGCCGACACGGCACGCTCTACGTCGGCGTCACCTCGAACCTCATCGGACGGCTGATCCAGCATCGTGAAGGATTGATCCCGGGGTTCACCTCCCGCTACGGCGTGCATCGTCTGGTCTGGTACGATGTGGCGGACACGATGGAAGCTGCTATCCATCGCGAGAAGCAGCTCAAGCGATGGAACCGCGACTGGAAGCTGCGGCTCATCGAAGAGCATAATCCCGGCTGGGATGATCTGGCGCTCGGCCTCGGCCTGCCGCCTGTGAAAGAGAGCGATACGTGACCGAAGACCTCGATACCCTGCGCGACCATCTGCTGACCGCGATTCCCGCCGCGGCGAGCGCCGACGCGCTCGAAGCGCTCCGCGTCGAGGCGCTCGGCAAGCAGGGCAGCGTCTCGCAACTGCTCAAGACGCTCGGCAAGATGAGCCCCGAGCAGCGGCAGACGGAAGGGCCGCGGATCAACGGCCTGCGCGAGGCCGTCGCCGAGGCGATCGCCACGCGCAAGGCGAGCCTCGACCGCGCCGCGCTCGACGCGCGTCTTGCCGGCGAGACGATCGACATGACGCTGCCCGCCGAGGCGCCGCTCGCCGGCACCGTCCATCCGGTCAGCCAGGTGATGGACGAACTTGCCGAAATCTTCGCCGACCTCGGCTTCGCGGTCGCCACCGGGCCGGAGATCGAGGACGACTGGCACAATTTCACCGCGCTCAACATTCCCGAGACGCATCCGGCGCGCGCGATGCACGACACCTTCTATTTCCCCGACGGCGACGCGGGCGAGAAGCGGATGCTGCTGCGCACGCATACCTCGCCGGTGCAGATCCGCACGATGCTGCAACAGCAGCCGCCGATCCGCATCATCGCGCCCGGCCGCACCTATCGGTCGGACAGCGACGCGACGCACACGCCGATGTTCCATCAGGTCGAGGGGCTGGTGATCGACAAGGGGATCACGCTCGGCCATCTCAAATGGACGCTGGAGACCTTCCTAAAGGCGTTCTTCGAGCGCGACGATATCGTCCTGCGCCTGCGCCCGAGCTATTTCCCCTTCACCGAACCCTCGGCGGAGGTCGACGTCGGCTATACGATCGAGAAGGGCAAGCGCGTCATCGGTGGCCATCCCGGCAGCAAGGGGGGCGGCGGCTGGATGGAGGTGCTCGGCTCCGGCATGGTCCACCCCAAGGTGATCGCGTCGTGCGGGCTCGATCCCGAGGAATGGCAGGGCTTCGCCTTCGGCTGCGGCATCGACCGGCTGGCGATGCTCAAATACGGCATGGACGACCTGCGGCCGTTCTTCGACGGCGATATCCGCTGGCTGAAACATTACGGCTTCTCGGCGCTCGACGTGCCGACGCTGTCGGGCGGTGTCGGCGCAGGCGCGTGACGCCGTCCCCGATCGGAAGCGCATGATGGCGGGTGCAGGTGGTTGGTACGAACCGCCCGCATCCATGGGTCCCGGCGGGCGCCGGGATGACGAAGGTCTGGAATCGATATGAAATTCACTTTGTCCTGGCTCCGCGAGCATCTCGACACCGACGCCACGCTCGACGCGATCGTCGATACGCTGACCCGCATCGGGCTGGAGGTGGAGGGCGTCCACAATCCGGGCGATGCGCTGAAGGCGTTCCGCGTGGCGAAGGTGCTCAGCGCCGAACGCCATCCGCAGGCGGACAAATTGCAGGTGCTGTCGGTCGACGCCGGGGACGGTCCGTTGCAGGTCGTGTGCGGCGCGCCCAATGCGCGTGCCGGGCTGGTTGGCGTGTTCGGCGCGCCGGGCGCCTATGTCCCCGGGCTCGACGTGACGCTCAAGGTCGCCGCGATCCGCGGCGTCGAATCGAACGGCATGATGTGCTCGACCCGCGAGCTCGAGCTCGGCGAGGATCACGACGGCATCATCGAGCTGCCCGCCGATGCGCCGGTCGGCACGCCTTTCCCCGATTACGCCGGGCTTAACGATGCGGTGATCGACATCAGCGTCACCCCCAACCGTCAGGATTGCATGGGCGTGCGCGGCATCGCGCGCGATCTCGCCGCGGCCGGGCTGGGGACGCTCAAGCCGCTCGTCATCGAAGCGGTGGCGGGCGCGGGCGAGGCGCCCGACGTCCGCACCGACGATCGCGACGGCTGCCCCGCTTTCTATGCGCAGAATGTCAGCGGCGTGACCAACGGCGAATCGCCCGACTGGCTGCGCCGGCGCCTCACCGCGATCGGGCAGAAGCCGATCAGCGCCTTGGTCGACATCACCAATTACGTGTCGATCGACCTCGGCCGGCCGCTCCACGTCTACGACCGCGCCAAACTGGCCGGCGGGCTCGTCGCGCGCAAGGCGCGGGACGGCGAGCAGGTCGTCGCGCTCAACGGCAAGACCTATACGCTCGATGCGACGATGACCGTCATCGCCGACGCGGCCCAGGTCCACGATATCGCCGGTATCATGGGCGGCGATCATTCGGGCGTCTCCGCCGAAACGAGCGACGTGCTCATCGAATGCGCCTATTTCGATCCCGACCATATCGCGCGCACCGGCCAGAAACTGCTGCTGACGAGCGACGCGCGCCAGCGCTTCGAGCGCGGCGTCGATCCGGCGTTCCTCGACGACGGCCTCGCCATCGCGACGCGGCTGGTGCTCGACCTGTGCGGCGGCACGCCCTCGCCGGTGACGCGCGCCGGCGAACCGCCGCTGACCCCGCGCGTCTATGCCTATGACCCCGCCAAGGCGGAGACGCTGGGCGGCCTGGCCGTGCCGGCGGACCGCCAGCGTGCGATCCTCGCATCGCTCGGCTTCGCCGTCGCCGACGACTGGCAGGTCACCGTGCCGACGTGGCGCCGCGATATCGACGGTGCCGCCGACCTCGTCGAGGAGGTGATCCGTATCGAGGGGATTGACAAGGTCGCACCCGTGCCGCTGCCGCGCATCCCCGGCGTGGCCAAGCCCACCGCCACGCCTGAGCAAAAGCTCGAACGCCGCGTCCGTCGCGCCGCCGCCGCGCGCGGACTCGACGAGGCGGTGACGTGGAGTTTCCTGTCGGAGGCGCAGGCGGCGCCGTTCGGCGGCGGCACTTGGACGCTCGCCAATCCGATCAGCGAGGACCTCAAGGTGATGCGGCCGTCGCTGCTCCCCGGCCTGCTCTCGGCGACCGAGCGCAACCTCAAGCGCGGCATCACCGCGGTGCGGCTGTTCGAGATCGGCCGTCGCTATCTCGCCGAGGCCGAACATGCGACGCTAGGCCTCGTCCTCGCCGGCAACCGTCGCGAGCGCGGCTGGCGCGAGGGCAAGGCGGCGGGCTTCGACGCCTATGACGCCAAGGCGGAGGCGCTCGCGTTGCTCGCCGCGGCGGGCGCGCCGGTCGACAATCTGCAGGTGATGGGCGAGGCCGGCGACGCCTGGCATCCGGGGCAGAGCGGCACGCTGCGGCTCGGGCCGAAGACGGTGCTGGCGCGCTTCGGCATGCTGCATCCCAGTTTGCTCAAGGCGTTCGACCTCGACGGCGCGGTGGCGGCGGTGGAGCTGTATCTCGATGCGCTGCCGGCGAAGCGCGCATCAGGCTTCATGCGCCCGGCCTTCGCGCCGCCGGCTCTGCAATCGGTCCGCCGCGATTTCGCCTTCCTCGTGCCGGCCGAGGTGAGCGCCGACGCGCTGGTCCGTGCGGTGCGCAGCGCCGACAAGGCGGCGATTGTGGCGGCGCGCGTGTTCGACGTGTTCACCGGCGCGGGGGTGGAAGAGGGCAAGAAGTCGGTCGCGGTCGAGGTGACGCTGCAACCGTCCGACAAGAGCTTCACCGACGAGGCGCTGAAGGCGGTGGCCGACAAGGTCGTCGCGGCGGCGGCAAAGCAGGGCGCGGTGCTGCGGGGGTGATCTAATTCCTCCCTCGCGCAGCGGGGGAGGGGGACCGCGGCCGTAGGCCGTGGTGGAGGGGGCGTTTCCGCACGCGGCCAACGTGGCCGTATCCTCCCCCTCCGTCAGGCCTTTGGCCTGCCACCTCCCCCTGGCGGGGGAGGAATAAGGGAGATCTCGCACTCCCCCGTCACCCTAGATTGAGCCTCGGGTGACGGCGCACTTGTGGAAAGGCCCCGGCCTAACCGCTCACACCTTGGTCGAGTAGATCATTCGCCCCGGCCCGAGCTGCTCGAACACCTGCGCGAGGTCGCTTTCGCCGACCGCGAAACAGCCCTGGCTGCGGCCGAGCATGCCGTGCGTGCGCAGCATGTCGCGGTTGGCATACCAGGCCGAATGAACCACGATCGCGCGCGCCAGCGCATTGTCGTTGGTCGCGTCCAGCCCCATCAGCCGCTGCGAGCGGCCGTGCTTGCCAACGTAATAATCCGCGGTGACGAACGCGCCTTCCGACGAGGCGTTGGAATTGGGCTCGTTCGAGAAACGCTTGAGAAAACCGGTATGCGCCGGGTCCGAGCCGCTGCCGTGCGCGACGAGGAACGACTGGCTGCGCCCCGAGACGAGATCGACGAGATGGAAGCGCGCTTCCGACGACGGTGCCGCCATGTCGGCGATCGCGATCCGGTCGCGCTGCGGGATGCGGCGGCCGTGCTGGCTCAGCGCGGCGAGCGCCTGGCGCATCAGGTCGGGGCGGACAACGCGCGACGAGGTGATCGGTCGCGCCGCCACCATCGCCCGCGGAGCGGGGACGGGCGGTTCGGTCATCGGCCGCAGATCGCGCTGGGTTAGGCGACGCGGCGTCGCCGACAGCGTGCCGGGCAATGCCAGCGTCGCCGCGAGCACGAGCCCGTTCTTCAGCAGAGCCCGTCGGTCGCGTGCGCTATCATGCTCAGTATGCATCAAAATTTCAAAAGCCCCGGTCAATCCCGCTAACAGTCATATAGCAGCAACGGACTTAATTTTCGCCCACCGCACCCCCCGATCGGCGTTCTGGTTGCACGGTTGGCCGCGAGCGGCCCTCGATTGGTCCCGAATCGGGTTCGGCACGATCCGCGGAGTCGCGCGTTGAGCCGGCAGAAGGGGGAAGCGAAAGGACGACGACGAAATGAAGCATTGGCTCATCATGGCGGGCGCCACCGTTACCCTCGCCATCGCACCGGCCCCGGCCTTCGCCGCCGCCGCCACCGATGCGCTCGCGCCCGAGGTGACCACGCTCGCTCCCAACAAGTTCCTGTGGAACGACGATGCCACGCTCGGCCCGGTCAGCATCGTCATCTCGATCCCCGACCAGAAGGCCTATGTCTATCGCGGCGAGATCCTGATCGGCGCGTCGACCGTTTCGACCGGCAAGGACGGCAAGGACACGCCGCTCGGCACCTTCCCGATCCTGCAGAAGTCCGAGGTGCACAAGAGCAACCTCTACGACAGCGCGCCGATGCCGTTCATGCAGCGGCTGACCTGGGACGGCGTCGCGATCCACGCCGGGATGAATCCCGGCTTTCCCGCCTCGCACGGCTGCATCCGCGTGCCGACCGCTTTCGCCAGGAACCTATTCGGTGTGACCAGCAAGGGCACGCCGGTGCTGGTCACCGATGCCTCCGCCGCCGAAGGCTGGGTGCCGCCGACCGCGGCGGATGCGGCGCTGCTCGACCCGATGGCGCCCTGACGGACGGGCGGTTGCGATCGCGCTTCGGCTGACGCACAAGGCCGCGCATGACCGACCTCGTCACCATCCGCTCGATCGCGCTGACCGCGCAGATCAACCCGCTCGGCGCCGAGCTGACGCATCTGCGCGACGCCGGCGGGCGCGAGTTGATGACCGATGCCGATCCGGCCTTCTGGACCGGGCATGCGCCGATCCTCTTCCCGGTCATCGGCATGCCGTTCGAGGAGACGATCCGCGTCGACGGCACCGCTTATCCGATGAAGAAGCACGGCTTCGCCCGCCGCTCGCTGTTCGAGGTGATCGAGGCGGCGGAGGATCGCGTCACCTTCGCGCTGACCGACAGTGCCGAGACGCGCGCGGCCTATCCGTTCGCCTTCCGTCTCGAACTGACCTACCGGATCGAGGGCGCCACGCTGTGGATCGAGGCGCGGATCGCCAATCCGGAGGACACGCCGCTGCCGGCGAGCTTCGGCTTCCATCCCGCCTTCGCCTGGCCGCTGCCTTATGGCGAGGATCGGGCCGCGCACCGCATCCTGTTCGACGCCGACGAGCCCGACGCATTGCGCACCATCGCCGCCGATGGCACGATCGCCGAAGCGCGCCGCCCGTCGCCGCTCGACGGCCGCGAACTGGCGCTTCGCGACGATCTGTTCACCGAGGACGCGCTGGTCTGGGACCATATCCGCTCGCAGGGCGTGACCTATGGCGCGGCGAACGGCCCGCAATTGCGCATCGCTTTCCCGGATACGCCGATGCTCGGCGTCTGGACAAAGCCCGGCGCTGCCTATGTCTGCATCGAGCCGTGGCACGGTATCGCTGATCCCGTGGGCTATACGGGAGAGTATCCTGACAAGCCCGGCGTGTTCGAAGTGCCGGCCGGCGGCGAGAAGCGGATTGAAATGAGTGTGACGCTGAAGGGGTGACGGAATTTTCCCGACATGTGTCATCCCCGCGCAGGCGGGGATCCATACGCGCAGACGTCGCGACTCTATCCGGACCCTGCGCGTCTGGATCCCCGCCTTCGCGGGGATGACGAAGGGGGGGCATCCCCAACCCCTCTGTCCTCCACGCCCTACATCTGGCAAAGCACCGCGACGACACGTCTCTCCCGCAGCCGGCCGCCCGCAAGCGTGCCGAACCGGGCGGGGCGCTGCCGACCCCGACGCTCCGTCACCTCCACCTTCCGCGACCCGCGCCCGGGTCGCCCGCCAGCCGGATACTGCCAGTGACCTCCCCCCGCCGCACCTTCGCGATCATCTCCCACCCCGACGCGGGCAAGACCACGCTGACCGAAAAGCTGCTGTACTTCGGCGGCGCGATCCATCTCGCCGGCGAGGTCAAGGCACGCGGCCAGAATCGCCGCGCACGCTCGGACTGGATGAAGATCGAACAACAGCGCGGCATTTCGGTCACCTCGTCGGTGATGACGTTCGAGCGGGAAGGGATCACCTTCAACCTGCTCGACACACCGGGCCACGAGGATTTCAGCGAGGACACCTATCGCACGCTGACCGCGGTCGATTCGGCGGTGATGGTGATCGATGCCGCCAAGGGCATCGAACCGCAGACGCGCAAATTGTTCGAGGTGTGCCGCCTGCGCTCGGTGCCGATCATCACCTTCGTCAACAAGGTCGATCGCGAAGGGCGCCCGATCTTCGAGCTGCTCGACGAGATCGCCGACATGCTCGCACTGGACGTCGCGCCGATGAGCTGGCCAGTCGGCATGGGCGGCGAGTTCGAGGGCGTGCTCGACCTCGTCACCAACACGATCAGCCGCCCCGAGGGCGACAGCCGCGCCTTCCTCGGCAAGACCGAGGCCGACCCGACGCTGTCCGAACGCTGGGCGGAGGAGATCGAGCTGGCGCAGGCGGGCTATCCCGAATTCGACGCCGAGGCCTATCGCAACGGCGACCTGACCCCGGTCTATTTCGGCTCGGCGCTCAAGGATTTCGGCGTCGCCGAGCTGATCGGCGCGCTCGCCGAGCACGCGCCGCCGCCGCGCGCGCAGCCGGCCGAGCCCGCCCCCGTCTCGCCCGACAATGACGAGGTGACCGGCTTCGTCTTCAAGGTGCAGGCGAACATGGACCCCAATCACCGCGACCGCATCGCGTTCATGCGATTGTGTTCGGGGACGTTCAAGCGCGGCATGAAGCTGACGCCGACGGGCCACGGCAAGCCGATCGCGGTGCATTCGCCGATCCTGTTCTTCGCGCAGAATCGCGAGCTTGCGGACGAGGCCTTCCCCGGCGACATCATCGGCATCCCCAACCATGGCACGCTGCGCGTCGGCGATACGCTGTCAGAGCGTGCCGACGTGCGCTTCACCGGCCTGCCCAATTTCGCGCCCGAGATCCTGCGCCGCGTCCAGCTCAAGGACCCGACCAAGACCAAGCAGCTCCGCAAGGCGCTCGACGACATGGCCGAGGAAGGGGTGACGCAGGTCTTCTATCCCGAGATCGGCTCGAACTGGATCATCGGCGTCGTCGGGCAGCTCCAGCTCGAGGTGCTGCTCAGCCGACTCGATGCGGAATATAAGGTCGCGGCGGGGCTGGAGCCGGCGCCGTTCGAGACGGCACGCTGGGTTTCGGCGGAGAACCCGGCCGATCTGAAGGACTTCATGGATCTCAACCGCTCGGCGATGGCCAAGGACCGCGACGGCAATCCGGTCTTCCTCGCCAAGAGCGCATGGGAGGTCAATTATATCGCCGACCGCTACAGCAGGGTCCGTTTCGCCGCGACGCGCGAGCGCTAGACGGGCATCGACATGCGGGGTTTGAGGGCTTTCTCCGGACTATCGCATATGGTCGATCAAGTGATGCCCTGCCCGTAAATCCCCCGTCATGCCGGACCTGATCCGGCATGACGCTTCTTCTCTCCGATCAGAGAAGCGGGACCCCGGCGCAAGGCCGGGGTGACGGAAGGAGTTTGGAAACTCGTCCGAACCAGTCAGACGCTCATATGGACGAGCCCGCCGTCTTGCAAATCTCCACCGTCACCCTGGAACAAGAGGAGTCACCTGTGAAAGCCCCCCAGTGCTCCTGCGAACGCAGGAGCCCAGGAGTCTTGGACGCCGCAAGACGTTGTTTTGCTTGGCCCTGGGCTCCTGCTTTCGCAGGAGCACTGCGCTGATCCACTGGTGATGCGGACCTTCGTAGAGGTGTCGAAGACGTTCGGGTGACGAACACGAGGTGAAAAACTGATAGGGTCTCATCACCGCAGTCACCCGCGATTGCGCTGCACTGACGGAGAGGGTTTCACCAGACATAGGGCAGGGGGCAGCTACGGCCGCCTCGCACTCCGCTTCATCCGACCGGTCAGGCGGTATCGTCGTCCTGCGTCAGCGCACGGCCGAGATCGTCGCGGATCGCGCGCAACGCGGCAAATATGTCGGGTGCCCCATCGCCCGCGCCGGTCTCCGAATGGGCGGATTGGGTCAGCACCTGCTGGACGCCGCGGACGGTATAGCCCTGCGCGTTGAGCAACGCATCGATACGCCGCACCAAGGCGACGTCTGCGGGTCGGTAATAGCGACGGTTTCCGGCACGCGTGACTGGGCGCAGCTGCGGGAAACGCGTTTCCCAATAGCGCAGGACATGCTGCGGGAGGCCTGTCGCCTCCGACACTTCCCCAATCGTCCTGAACGCTCCGCTCGCCTTGGGCGTGCCGGAGACCTTGCGGCTCAGCTGGAGGTGACGATGCGTTCGCGCATCATCTGGCTGGCGCGGAAGGTCAGCACCCGCCGCGGCGCGATCGGCACCTCGACGCCGGTCTTGGGATTGCGGCCGATCCGCTCGCCCTTGTCACGCAGGACGAAGGTGCCGAAGCCCGAAATCTTGACGTTCTCACCCCGCGCGAGCGCCTCGCACATTTCGGTCAGAATCTGTTCCACGATCTTCGCCGACTCGGTCCGCGACAATCCGATCTGACGGTGCAGGGCTTCCGAAAGGTCCGCCCTCGTCAGTGTTCCAACAGTAGTCATCAACACGCTCGCCCCACTCCATCTGCTAGGATGCCCGCGTATAATGTTACACGATAGCAGACGTGTCCGAAAGTGACTTTGTTGTCAGGTTCCCGGCAAGGCCGGAAAAACGAACGAATTGCTGTCAGAAGCGGACGACCGCGGCGCCCCAGGTGAAGCCGCCGCCCATCGCCTCGAGCACGACGATCTCGCCCTGGCGGACCCGGCCGTCGCGCACCGCGACGTCGAGCGCGAGCGGCACCGAGGCCGCCGAGGTGTTGGCGTGGCGATCGACGGTGACAACGATCTTGTCGGGCGACAGGCCGAGCTTGCGACTGGTCGCGTCGAGGATGCGGGCATTGGCCTGATGCGGCACCACCCAGTCGACATCGGCCGAGGTCAGCCCGGCGATGACCAATGTCTCCTCCAGCACCGCGGCGAGATTGACGACGGCGTGGCGGAACACCTCGCGGCCCTTCATGCGCAGCTTGCCGACGGTGCCGGTGGTCGACGGGCCGCCGTCGACATAGAGCAGATCGTTGTGGCGGCCGTCGGCGTGGAGCTTGGTGGCGAGGATGCCGCGGCCGGTCGCGGCGTCGCTCTCCTGGCCTTCGAGCACGATCGCGCCGGCGCCGTCGCCGAACAGCACCGCGGTGGTGCGATCCTCCCAGTCGAGGATGCGGCTGAACGTCTCGGCGCCGATCACCAGAGCGCGGCGATGCACGCCGGTGCGCAGCATCGAATCGGCGACCTGCACCGCATAGAGGAAGCCCGAGCAGACCGCGGCGACGTCGAAGGCGACGCAATCGTCGATGCCGAGCATCGCCTGCACCTTAGTGGCGGTCGCCGGAAAGGTCTGGTCGGGGGTGGCGGTGGCGAGGACGATCAGGTCGATGTCGGCGGCGGCGACGCCGGCCGAATTGAGCGCGGCGCGGCAGGCGTCGGCGGCGAGCGTCGCGGTCGTCTCGTGCGGACCGGCAATGTGGCGGAAGCGGATGCCGGTGCGCTCGACGATCCAGGCGTCGCTGGTGTCGAGCTGCTGTTCCAGATCGGCGTTGGACACGCGCCGCTCGGGCAGCGCCGAGCCGGTGCCGAGGACGACCGAACGGATCATGCGGCTTTCTTCTCGAAATTGCCGAGATCGTCGGCGATGCGGCGGGTCAGGTCGGCGCGGACCATCTTGGCGGCATTGCCGATCGCGGTGGCGACGCCGCGCTCGTTGGCGCTGCCGTGGCTCTTCACGACGATGCCGTTGAGGCCGAGGAAGACCGCGCCATTGTGATTGTTGGGATCGAGGTGATCGCGCAGCAGCTCGGTTGCCGGACGCGAGATCAGGAAGCCGACCTTCGAGCGGACCGACGAGCTGAACGCGCGCTTGAGCAGGTCGGCGACGAAGCGCGCGGTGCCCTCGGCGGTCTTGAGCGCGATATTGCCGGCGAAGCCGTCGCAGACGATCACGTCGTGATTGCCGCGGGCGAGCTGGTTGCCCTCGACGAAGCCGGTGAAGGTCAGCGGCAGATGCGTCTGCCCTTTCAGCACCGCGGCGGCATCGCGGATCTCGTCGGTGCCCTTCTGGTCCTCGCTGCCGATGTTGAGCAGCGCGACACGGGGGCTGTCGAGATCCATGATCGTCCGCGCGTAGGCGGCACCCATGACGGCGAACTGGACGAGGTTGCGCGCATCCACCTCGGTATTGGCACCGAGATCGAGCATCACGACGTCATTGTCGCCGAGCGTCGGCAAGGGCGCGGCGAGCGCCGGCCGGTCGATGCCGGGCAGGGTGCGCAGCGCGAGCTTGGCCATCGCCATCAGCGCGCCGGTATTGCCCGACGAGACGGCGGCGCCGGCACGACCCTGTTTCACCAGATCGATGGCGATACCCATCGAGGTCGTCTTGGCGCGGCGGATCGCCTGGCTCGGCTTGTCGCTCGAACCGACGGTCTCGGGGGCGTGGACGATCTCGCTATGCTGGCTGAGGTTGGGATGGCTCTTCAGCTCTTCCGCAACCTTGGCCTCGTCGCCCACCAGGAAGAAGCGCATGCCTTCATACCGCCGGCGGGCGGCAGCCACGCCGGCGAGCATGACCGCCAGCCCTTCGTCGCCGCCCATCGCATCGACGGCGATCCAGGAAGTGTCGGGCATGTTCAGCGCTTATCCGGATGGGAGGGGAGGGGCTCAGCCCTCGACCGAGACGATCTCGCGGCCGTTATAGTGGCCGCAAGCGGTGCACAGATTGTGCGGACGCTTGAGCTCGCCACAGTTCGGGCACTCCTGGAACGATTCGATGCTGAGCGAATCGTGGCTGCGACGCATGCCGCGCTTGGAGGGAGAGGTCTTTCGCTTGGGGACGGCCATTTCGGCACCTTGTTCTAGAAATCGGCTTACGGAAAACCGATGAGCCCGACGGGCCGCCCGGGCAACCGACGAAACGCCGGCCGCTGGACGCCACCGACAACCGGACGCATCGCGAAGCGGGGGCCTATAGCGAATTTCCGCACCGGCGCAAGCTTCGGCGCACCGCACCCTCGGGATCCGGCTGTGTCCCCGCCGCCACAGGCTCCACCCATTCTGGTCCGAATCCGCTCCGACCGCTGTTGCTAAGTGCCCGAAAGGTATAACAACTCGCTCAGCCGTCAAAGAATGGCAGACGTATTTAGGGGAGACATGATGCGCACCGACCATGTTGGTATTCGCGCCCTGCTGCTCGCAGGTGCTGCGACCTTGCCTTTCGCCGCCGCGGCACAGACGGTGCCGGGCGACCAGCCCACCACGCAGGGCGCCACCCAGACGGACACGCAGGCCGGCACGCCCGCCGCTGCGACGGCCCCGGCCGAAGCGAACGACGATCTCCAGGATATTGTCGTCACCGGCCAGACCACCCGCGACCGCCCGCTGATCACCTCGTCCGCCGACATCACCTATGCGACGCGCGAGGCGATCGACCGGCGTGCGCCGCGCTCGACCGCGGACATGCTCGAACTGGTCCCGGGCATCTTCGTCGAGGCGACCGCGGGCGAGTCGTCGAACAATTATTCCGTCCGCGGCCTGCAGGGCGGCGGCCAGCGCTTCGTCCAGCTCGAGGAAGACGGCATGCCGATCCTCTATGGCGGCGGCGGTGCCGACTTCTTCTTCCAGCAGGACCTGACGATCGACCGGCTCGAGGCGGTCAAGGGCGGTTCGTCGGGCGTGCTGACCGTCAACGGCGCCGGCGCGACGATCAACTTCATTTCCAAGCGCCCGAATTTCAAGGAATTCGAGGGCGCGGTCCGTCTCACCGGCTTCAACTACGGGCTCAAGCGCGCGGATTTCTATTATTCGGCGCCGCTCGCCGACAATCTGGCGTTCAACTTCGGCGGCTATGTGCAAAGCAGCCCCGGCGTGCGCCGCAACCCGTTCGACTATGCCGGCTATCGGATCAAGGGCGCACTCGAATACCGGCTGCCCGGTGGCGGATCGATTCGCCTGTCCGGCCGCCGCGGCGATATCGAGACCGCTTATTACGCATCGGCGCCGTATCGCTACGACAATGGCGACCCCGCCAGTATTCCCGGCTTCAACATCCAGAAAGACAATATCGGCGGCGACGCCTTCACCTCGATCAACGTGCCGGTATCGACCTTCGCGCATCCCAGCGGCTACCGGCCGTTCCGCTATCGCGACGGCATCCGCTCGCTCTACAATCAGGCGCGGCTCGATATCGACGTGCCGGTGTCGGAGACGATCAGCCTGTTCGCGCGCTCGCGCTACATCGATTACAAATACGATTTCAACGGCCTGTTCCCGGGGTCGGGGACGGGCAATGCCGGCCTCGCCAGCGCGGTCGACTATCTGACCCCAGATCCGGCACGCTCGCCGATCATCGACGTGCTGCGTGCCGGCTTCGCCGCTTTCCCCGCCACCACCCGTTTCGGCATCCGCAACCTGCGCACCGGCGTGGTGCTCGGCTCGGACCAAACCGCGGCGCTCAACGCGCTCAACGGCAACGGCTTCCTCCAGCGCACGACGCTCAACCACGATGCCGTCCACGGCAAGGATTTCGGCAGCAACATCGGCGCGCGCTGGGAAACGCAATTCGGCGCGATCAAGAACTCGCTGACCGTCGGCGGCATGTATTACAACGTCAAACGCAGCCAGGATCAGTCGGCGACGGCCAGCGTCGTCAACGACGTCAAGAACAACAGCGACATCTACGACATCGTCGCGCTGAACGGCGCCAATGCGGTGATCGGTACGCTGACCGACAGCGGCCTCGTCTCTTACGGCGATTGGGGCAACGGCATCCGCGAGCGCAAGGACGAAACCGTCTCGCTCTATGCCAATGACGAAATCGCGCTCGGCGATCATCTGCGCATCGACGGCGGCATCCGCTGGGAACGCGACACCGCGACCGCGTTCGACGGTGTGTCGGCGGCGACCAACCAGGCGGTGCCGGCCAGCCAGGGCGGCGTGATCCGCACCGTCGGGCCGACCTTCAACGGCCAATATGCCCCGACCAACGTCAGCCGGACGGGCACCGACGGCAAGCTCAGCCAGTCGAAGATCGCCTGGACGGTCGGCGCCAACTATCTCTTCACGCCGAACTTCTCGATCTACGCGCGCTATGCCGACGGCTTCCAGACCAACAACATCGATCCGATCACGACGATCAAGCTCTACGAAGCGGGGCTGCGTTATCAATACGGCCGTTTGTTCACCGGATCGGTGACGGTGTTCCGCACCAATTTCGACGACCAGAATTATAATTTCGCCAATCCCGCCAATCCGGCGGTGCAGCAGAACATCAACGCCGATCTGCGCACCAAGGGTGTCGAGGTCGACGTGCTGGTGCGGCCGATCCGCTGGTTCTCGGTCGATTTCCAGGGCGTGTTCCAGGACCCGAAACTGGTCAACCTCCAGCTCGATGGTGTCACCGACCCGGGCTATGCCGGCAACCGTCCCGAACGGACGCCCGCGTCGCTATGGACCGTCACCCCGGCGATCCAATTGCCCAACGGGCTCGGCGAAATCTTCGGCCGCTACAAATATATCGGCAAGATCTTCGCCGACGCCGGCAACGGCGTCGCGCTGCCGAGTTATGGCGTGACCAGCGCCGGGGTGACGCTCAACGTCACCGAGAAGCTGCAGGTGGCGGTGAATGCGGAGAACATCTTCAACGTCGTCGGCCTGACCGAGGGCAATCCGCGCCAGGGGCAGACGCAGGCGATCACCGACGGCTATTTCTACGCCCGCGGCATCGTCGGCCCGACCTATGGCGGATCGGTGACGTTCCGCTTCTGACCGGGCAGACGCCTATCGCCGGGATGATGAGGTGCGACCGGCTTCTCCAGAAGATCCGTCACCCCGGACTGGTTCCGGGGTCCACGGGAGCGCTGGAGAACGATGTCGCATCAATCCTTCTCTCTCGCCGCGGAGTGGACACGGACCGAGTCGAGGCCTTTGCGAAAGTCCGCGATGCTTGTGGATCAGCACAGTGTTCCTGCGGAAGCAGGAACCCAGGGCCAAGCAGGACAACGTCTCATGGCGTTCGGGACTCCTGGGCTCCTGCTTTCGCAGGAGCACGGAGCGACTTTCGGGGGGGCGAACGGGTCGGGTGTGACGGCGTGGACGTCAAAGGGGATCGACCCCGCTTGGGGTCATAGACGATAGTCCATGTGGGATCACGAAAGCGGGGCGGGCCAACGATCGGTTCGAACGATGGCGTCAGCCCCATCGAGGAGTGGTGAGATGAAGACCCTGATATTGGCGCTGCTCGCCGGCGCGGCGATCGGCGGCGCGACATGGGCGGGGGCGCAGCAACGGTCCGCGCCCGAACTCGCCTATCAGGTCACCGAGGGGCAGAACCTCAACGCGTTCCTGCGCGATGGTCCGGTCGCGGCGCATCTGCTGCTCCGCAACGGCAGCGATCCGCGCATCCTCGTCGCTTTCCCGGCGGGCAACAGCGGCGTCGGATTGTGGTTCGAGCCGCTTGCCCGTCCCGCGACATGGCGGCTCGAACAACCGCCGCGCGCCGCCTCGGCCCCCGGTGTCGCCGGGCCGCAGCCGGCGATCGTCGCGGTCGCCAGCATCGACGCGCCGCGGCTGCGGATCAAACAGGCGGTGCTGTCGAGCGTCCGCTTCCTGCGCGACTATCAGTCGGTCGGCCGTTTTCCCGAGGCTTTGGCCGTCGATCCGGTCGTGACGGGCGACACGATCACTTGGCGCCGGGCACGGCTCGACGGCGCGCCGGGCTATCTGCTGCAGGTCCGCGTGCGCGCGGGCCGGATCGCCGACGGGGCGATCACCGCCGCACCCGGCCAGCCGATCCGGCTGGAGATCACCGCGTCCAGCGGCGAGACGCCCTTGCACGGGCTGACGCCGGCCGAGTTGCTCAACGCCAAGGCCGCCGCCGATCCGGTCGCGCGCAACGCGCTGCGCTTCCTCAGCTACCGCGAGAAGTTCCTCGCCGGTTCGTGGCGGTTTCAGACCTATTTCGGCCGCGACACCTTGATGTCGCTGCGCCTGCTGATGCCGGTCCTGCAACCGCGCGCGATCGAGGCGGGGCTGGGCTCGGTGCTGGCGCGGCTCGACTCGTCGGGCGACGTGGCGCATGAAGAGGGGATCGGCGAGTTCGCGGTGGTCGATCGTCGCCAGCACGGCGGCAGCGGCGATGCCGCCGTGCTCGATTATGCGATGATCGACGACGATTACATGCTCGCGCCGGTGGCGGCGAGCTATCTGCTCGACCGCGGCGACCGCGCCGCGGCGCAGCGCTTCCTCGCCGCCCGACTGGTCGACGAGGGCATTCCCGGCAAGACCGAACCGGCTGGCGCCGCCTTGGTCCGCAACCTCCGCTTCGTCGTCGCGCATGCGCGACCGTTCGCCGCGACGCCCGCCGTCGATCAGTTGATCGGCCTCAAGCAAGGCCGGATGACCGGCCAGTGGCGCGACAGCGAAGAGGGGCTGGGAAGGGGGCGCTATCCCTATGACGTCAATGCGGTGTTCGTGCCCGCCGCACTCGATGCGGCGGCGCGGCTGCTCGCCGCCGGGCTGCTCGACCCGTATCTGGCGGGCGATGATCGCGCGATGCTCGCATCGGCGAGCGCCACGGCGCAGGTTTGGCGCCGGCGCGTGCCGGACCTGTTCCGTGTCACGATCCCCGCTGCCGACGCGGCGGCGCGGGTGCGCGGCTATGCGCAGGGCCTCGGCATCCCCGCCGCGCCGGCGCTCGCCGCGCTCGGCGGCAAGCCGCTCGTCTTCCACGCCATCGCGCTCGCCGCCGACGGCAAGCCGGTGCCAATCGTCCATTCTGACGAGGGCTTCGCGTTGCTGTTCGCCACCCCGTCGGCCGCCGATCTCGATACCTATGTCGACGCTGCGATGCGGCCGTTCCCGGCCGGGCTGATGACCGATATCGGCCTGCTCGTCGCCAATGCCGCGCAGGCCGACGCCGCGACGCAGGCGCGGTTCACCCCCGCGGCTTATCATGGCGCGGTGGTCTGGTCGTGGCAGCAGGCGCTGTTCGCCGCCGGCCTCGAACGGCAATTGGCGCGGACCGACCTGCCGCCGGCGACGCGTAGCCGGCTGACGGAGGCGCAGGCGCGGCTATGGCGCGCGATCCAGGCGACGCGCGCGACGCAGAGCTCGGAACTCTGGTCTTGGGCCTTCGCCGACGGCCGCTATGCCGTCGTCCCGTTCGGCGCGGGCAAGCAGGACGTCGATGAATCGAATGCGGCGCAATTGTGGAGCACCGTCTACCTCGCCGTCCAGCCGCCGCGGGTCAGCCCGGCGCCAGGAACGCAGTGATCGTGAGCCGGCCGCGCGTGGGATCGTCGCTCAGCACCGCATCGGGGGCGATCGCACCGCTGTGGAGCAACGCGCTGCGATAAAGGACGGCGCGATTGTAGCGCGCCTCGACCAGCGCGATCCGCTCGAACAGCGGCGTCGATCCGTGGATATAGGCCGGGGCGGGCACGCCGCCGTGACGCAGTTCGGCGTCGAGCTGCTCGAAATAGATCGGCGCGCGGGCACGATCGAGCCGCTCGAACCCGGTGCTGCGATGCCGGTAGAATGCGGTGCCGTCGCCGCCGTCGGGGTCGAGATAATGGACCAGGGCGATCCGGCGGGGATCAACGGCATCGACGTGCGGCAGGCGCTGCGGCAGCGTCAGTCGCGCGGGCGGCGTGGTGACCAGGGCATAGCTCGAATCGAGCAGCGCCAGCGCACCGTCATGATTGAACACCCCGGCGAGCGCGCGGGTCAGCGCCGGTCGCACCGCGGCGAAATAGGTGGCGGGCAGGCTGGCGCGCAGGCCGGGATAATGGTGGCGGCCGGGCTCGAAGGGCGCGGTTGCGGCATGGCTGCGCAACGCATCGGGATCGGGGTGGAAGCCGTCGATGATCGCGATCGGCTCCGCCTCGTTGCCGATGCGGCGCGCAACGATGTCCGGCGGCGTCACGACGGCGTGCCGATCATCTGCGCCAGCACCGCGTCGTGCATGGGCAGTGTCGGCACAGCCCGCGCAATGACGTCGGCGATCTGCTGGACCTGCGCGCGATTGGCAGCCGGATCGATCGCATCGGCGAGCGGATTATAACCCTGCGCCTTGATTCCCTGGCCATCGAGCACCGCAAGCCAGCTCGCCTCGCGGAACAATTCGTCTGGATCGAGGATCAGCCGTCCCGATCGTCGATATTGCGCGATCCGCTCGCGCAGGCCGTCGGGAAGGGACATCGCTCGGCAATGACGCCAGAGCGGCTCTTCGCGGCCGGTCGCATGGTAATGGAGGATCAGGAAATCCTTGATCCCGTCCATATCGCGCGCGAACGTCGTGTTGAAGCGTGACGCCAGCGCCGGATCGCAATCGCGATCGGGGAACAGCGTCAGCAATTTGGCGATGCCGCTCTGGATCAGATGGATGCTGGTCGATTCGAGCGGTTCAAGGAAGCCAGACGACAGGCCGATCGCCACGACGTTGTCGCGCCACGGCCGGCGCCGCATGCCTGCCTTGAAGCGCAGCAGCCGCGGCTCGGCCAAGGGCTCGCCGTCGAGATTGGCCAGCAACGTCGCGATGGCGGCATCATCGCTGCACTGATCGCTGGCATAGACATAGCCGTTCCCGATCCGATGCTGCAGCGGAATGCGCCACTGCCAGCCGGCGGCACGGGCGGTGGATCGGGTGTAGGGCGTGGTGGGGGCGACCCGTGCGCAGGGCACGGCCACGGCGCGGTCGCAGGGCAGCCAGTGCGACCAGTCCTCGAAAGGTTCGCCGACGACGTCGTCGATCAGCAGCGCGCGAAAGCCGGAGCAATCGATGAAGAGATCGCCTTCCAGCCGCTCGCCCCGCGACGTGGTCAAAGCGCTGACGAAGCCGGTGTCCGGGTGGCGCTCCACAGTATTTAGCCGGCCTTCGACGCGTGTCACGCCGCGAGTCTCGCTTACCCGACGCAGATAGGCCGCATAGAGGCCGGCGTCGAAATGATAGGCGTAACCGAGGCTCGACAGGATCGACCGCGCATCGCCGCTCGGCCGCGCGAACCGGTTCTCGTCGGCGAGTCGTTCCGCCAGCGACAGGGCGCCGAGCGGCAGCGCGAGGCCGTTGGTCGCCGCCTTCAGCCAGCGATGATGGAAGGCGACGCCGGGCAACGCCGCGCCATAGTGACCGAAAGGATGGAAATAGCGGTGACCCGGCGCGCGCCAATCGACGAACGCGATGCCGAGCTTGAACGTCGCCTTGGTCGCCCGCAGGAAGTCGGCTTCGTCGAGCCCGACCAGCGAATTGAACCAGTGGATCGTCGGAATCGTCGCTTCACCCACCCC